>DASTNL010000248.1:0-4179 GCA_035720905.1 Microbacteriaceae bacterium | reverse complement strand
TTCATGATGCCGTACAAGTTCGGCATCGACGAGGTGAACACGAAGATCCAGATCTTGCGGGAAGAGTTCAACCAGCTGCACGCCTACAACCCGATCGAACACCTCTCGAGCCGCTTGAAGACCCCGGAAAGCATCGTGGAGAAGGTCACGCGGCGCGGCATCGAACCCTCCTTTGACGCGATCCGCGAGACGATCACCGATATCGCCGGCGTGCGCGTGACGTGCAGCTTCGTATCGGACGTGTACCGCGTCTTCGATCTCTTGACCGGGCAGAGCGACCTGAAGCTCATCGTCGCCAAGGACTACATCGCCAACCCGAAGCCGAACGGCTACAAGAGCCTGCATGCGATCGTGGCGGTTCCTGTCTTCCTGTCGAATGGGCCGTTCCCCGTGCCCGTGGAGATCCAGTTGCGCACGATCGCGATGGACTTCTGGGCGAGTCTGGAACACAAGATTTACTACAAGTACGACCACGTGGTGCCGCAAGACCTGCTCGACGGCCTGAAACGCGCCGCAGACACGGCGGCGGAGCTCGACGAGACGATGGAGAGACTGCACGCCGAGATCCGCGGCACCGGGGCGCCGGAACGCCCTGTCGCGCCGGCGCATTTCGTGCCGACCGACACGTCACTCTTGCGCATACACCAGGCGATGCACGGCCCCACCGAGGTCTGAGGCACGCGCCCCCCGCGGCGCCTCCCGTGTCCGGCCCGCCTGCTGCCGGCGGGGCTCACTACCGTGCCTGGTCGGCCCTGACAGGCCTAATTCGCCTGTCCGGCGAGGGCGACGAGGCGGTAGAGGAATGCGGCGACGGCGGCGCGGGAGATCGACGCACCCGGATGGAACGCGCCACCCGCATACCCCGTCGTGATACCCGAGGTCTTCAACCACGAGATCGCGCCACAGAACGCGTTCGTCTTCGACACATCCGTGAATGGCGCCGAGGAACACGACGGCGCCTGCGCACCGTCGTGGGCGAGGCGGTAGAGGAACGCGGCGACGGCGGCGCGGGAGATCGACGCACCCGGACGGAACGCGCCACCCGCATACCCCGTCGTGATACCCGAGGTCTTCAACCACGAGATCGCGCCACAGAACGCGTTCGTCTTCGACACATCCGTGAACGGCGCCGAGGAACACGACGGCGCCTGCGACGACGCCGGCACGACGACGCCGTCGGGCCCTGCGATGGTGACGACGAACGACGTGCTCGCCAACGAAGAGGGGCTGGCGAGGGTGGCGTCGGAGTCGACGTCGACCATCGTCGCTGCGGCCGGCGCGAAGGTGGCGGCCGGCTGCATGGCCCCGCCCGCCTGTGCGGAGGCGGCGGTGAAGGTGACCGGCTTCGAGGCGGTCAGGGTGCTCGCCTGGCACGATGACTCCTCCGCCGACGTGCACACGTCGGGCCGCTCCACGATCCATTCGGCCGAGGCCTGCTCGGCATGGAACGTCACGTTCTTCGTGAAGCTCCACCCACGGCTGGTGTCGGCGAGCGTGAGGCTCCACATGTCGCCCGCGACGGTGACCGTTCCCGTGACGGTGTCGCCGGCAGTCACTTTGTAGCCGCTGGGCAGGGTGACGGAGGCGCCGCCGTTGACGTCGGCGTCGCCGTACATCTCGTACCAGGCCTCGTAGCTCGCGACGCCGTCGTGGCAGGCGATGCCGGTGCCGATCTGCTCGACGGTCTCGCTCGGATGCCCGTCGATGCCGACCCATTGCGCGGCGAAGGAATCCGCCGTGGTACAGACGGCACTCGGCACGCGCCAGGTGCCGGTCACGCCGGTGAACTTCTGCCCGGTGGCGACGTAGCCGGCCCAGTTCGCGGCCCGGATCTGCGCCGTGTGCCGCACACCCGGCGCGTTGTACGTGGAGGGCACCGGGATGAGCGGCGCGTCGGAAAGCGCCGTACGGGTGCCGACGGAGTTGAGCAGCACGGCCGTCGGCGACTCCTGCACAGCGGAGGCAGCAGGAGCGTCGGCCGACGAGACGGTAGGCGATGAGGCGATGGCCGAGGACGCGGCGGCCGACGAAACAAGAGCCGATGGGGCGGGCGCCGCACCGGCAGGAGCCGCACCGGCAGGAGCCCCAGGGCCCGTCAACCCGCCGATGATTAACGCGAGAGTGGCCGCGCCGGCGCCGAACGCCGCGAGCGCACGCCCGGCCTTCGTACGCCTCGTCGTCGAAGGGCGCCCCACGTTCAGCAGCCTCATATCGCCTCTTCCCGCCCATGCCCCGCCATAGGAGGGAAATACCCGCCGGGCGCCTCTCTGGAGAATATCGGGTCGGCCGGCCCCCGCGTCACGCCAAACCCCGGGTTCTCACCATGAAACTCCCCTGCATCACCACCCATGCGAGCCCCGGCCCATCCCTTCGCGCGCACGAATCCGACCGGTGTCCGATACCGCACATCGCACTGACCGCGCTCGTCGCCCGGTCCTTCGCGTGCAGAGCCCAATGCTGGCCGCAGCACGGCCCGGCCCGGCCCGGCCCGGCCCGACCGACCGTGCCGTACCCGGCCGAGGCTGCGCCACACTTACCCTCCACCTGTCACAGGGCGATATTGTCAGCAACAAGTCGGGCTGTGGCCACGGCACGACGGCATCGTGGAGGGGTCAGCATGGACTCAGCCGATTCGGCGGGCCGACGGCAGAGGGCGAAGCTGCCCTCGATCGGCATGGTGACGGTCGCGGTCGACAACCCGGTCGAGGCCGACCGGGTTCGAGAAATGCTGGCCGAGGAGGGCTCGCGGCAAGACGTGCGGGTCATCGTCGTCGGCGAGGGCGGTCGAGGGCTGCCGGAGGGGCAGCCGACCATCGTCGCGGGTTCTCTCGTCAACGCCCTCGACTTCGACGACCTCGCCGTGCCCAGCCGGGACTTCCTGCGGGCGCCTTACACGGCGAAAGACCTCACCATGCGCATCCAGGTGGCGGCGGCACGCAGCCTGCACCACGTGGAGCGGTTCGGGCCGGAGGACTTCGCGCGCATCATCCGCCAGATCGCCGACAGCCTTCCGACCGCCATCATCTTCGCGGATGCGAAGGGCCTGCCGAGGCTGCGCAACCGAGCGGTGCGCGACGTCCTGACCTTGGCCGGCTACGACCCGGCGACGGGGATGGCCGAGCACGTCTTCGGCCAAGACCGGAAGACCCGGTTGAAACGCGGCCGGAACATCGTCGAAGACGCCCTGGCGGGCCGCGGGCGCGGCGTCGTCTACTGGATCGGCGACCCGGCCGAGCCCGAGAAGCAGAGGGCGATCATCACGGTCGGGCACACCATCCGCCGCCCCGACGGAGCGCTGCTCGGCACCGCCATGGTGATCCACGACGTCACGGACACGGCCGTCTTGATAGGAGAGCGCTCCGACTACCTGGCCTCGCTCTCGCACGAGTTGCGCAACCCCCTCACCGCCGCGATCGGGTTCCTCGATCTCGCGCTGGAAGACCCCGACCTGCACCGCCAGGGGAGCAACATCGCCGACCAGCTGGCGACCGCGCAGGCAAACCTCGAGCATCTCCACGCCCTGCTCAACCGCCTGTCGACGATCGGCCTGCGATCCCGCTCCGTGACCCTCTCGCCGACCGACCTGACCGTTCTCATGGACCGCTCGATCCGGGCCGCGCGGCGGGCGAGCGCCGACACGGGGGTGCGCATCGTCTCTCACCTTCGACGCAAGCCCATGATCGGCAGGGCCGACAAGGTGCGGCTTCGCCAGGCGGTCGACAACCTCATCTCGAACGCGGTCAAATACACTCCGGAGGGCGGCACGGTCACGGTCACGCTCACCCGGCTCGACGACGACGCGCTCATTCACGTCGCCGACACCGGGGTCGGCATCACCCGGGCCGACCAAGACAAGATCTTCGACCGGTTCTACCACACGCCCAGCATCCGGCCGGCCGGGGCCGGCGGCTACGGAATCGGCCTGGCCATCGCCCGCACCGTGGCCCACGCCCACGCCGGCACCCTCACCGTCGAGAGCGTACCCGGGCAAGGCAGCACGTTCACGCTGCGGATACCGCTACGCCCCGAGGGCGCGCCCTTGCCCGACATCCACGACGACACACCCTGACCGCCGCCGGTCGAGCGGTATACGCAAAGGAGAGGTCACTGCGCGGTCAGATCGCTGTTGAGCGCGACGATCAGCGGGCCGATATGGCCCAGCTCCTCCAGGTGGGCGCA
>DASTNL010000247.1:0-7363 GCA_035720905.1 Microbacteriaceae bacterium | reverse complement strand
CCGCGAACGCGGGGGCGTCGTTGACCGCCAGGTCGGCCAGGATCTTCCGGTCGACCTCGACACCCGCCAGGCCGAGGCCCTGGATGAACCGGTTGTAGGTGAGGCCGTTTTGGCGGCTCGCGGCGTTGATGCGCTGGATCCAGAGGCGGCGGAAGTCGCCTTTACGTGCGCGGCGGTCCCGGTAGCTGTAGGTGAGCGAATGGGTGACCTGCTCCTTGGCCTTGCGGTACAGGCGCGAGCGCAGCCCGCGGTACCCCTCGGCGCGCTCGAGAATCACCCGACGTTTCTTGTGAGCGCCTACCGCCCTCTTGACTCTTGCCATCTCTCGTGTCTCTCTCTTCGCTCAGGCTCTGTGTTCTGCGTCGTCGTGCGGGCGGATCACTTGCCCAAGAGCCTCTTGACGTTCTTCGCGTCCGCCGGGGACACGAGCTGGTCTTGGTTCAGGCGGCGCTTACGGCGGCTCGCCTTGACCTCGAGATTGTGCCGCATACCGGACTGCTGCTTCATCACCTTGCCGCTGCCGGTCAACCGGAACCGTTTCTTCGCCCCGGAATTGGTCTTCTGCTTCGGCATCATTTCTCCTCGTTGGTCGCCTGGGCCGGCGAGCCTTGCTGGCCGTCGGCGCGGGCAGGACGGTTCCTGCGCGGCACTTGACGTTCTCTGGTGGCGCCACGTTGCGCGTTGGCCTCGGCACGGGCCTCGGCTTTGTTCTTCACAGGCCCGACGATCATCACCATGTTGCGCCCGTCGATCTTCGGTGTCGACTCGACCGAGCCGTATTCCCCGACGTCCTCGGCGAACCGCTGCAACAGGCGCACACCGAGCTCCGGCCTGGACTGCTCCCGACCGCGGAAGAGGATCATCGCCTTCACCTTGTCGCCGGAGCGCAGGAACCCTTCGGCCCGCTTGCGCTTGGTCTCGTAATCGTGCGTGTCGATCTTGAGGCGGAAGCGCACCTCTTTGAGGACTGTGTTGGCTTGGTTGCGGCGGGCCTCTTTCGCCTTCTGCGCGGCCTCATACTTGTACTTGCCGTAATCCATGATCTTGACGACCGGCGGCTTCGAGTTCGGCGCCACCTCGACGAGGTCGAGTTCGGCGTCTTGCGCGAGCCGAAGGGCGACGCCGATCTTCACGACGCCGACCTGTTCACCGCCGGGCCCGACGAGGCGTACCTCTGGCACCCGGATCCGATCGTTGGTACGGGGTTCGCTGATGCGATTCTCCTCTGCTCTGCTCTTGCGTACGATGCCAGGCAGAGGTCCCAGGCCGCTGTGACGGCCGCACCCTTTCTACCCGCATCTCGCCGGGCGGAGTGCAATGAACCCGGTAACCTGATAAACGGTCAAGCGCGGGTGGGAGGATCTCCACTTTGCATCCCTGAGACAGGGTCTCAGGATCCGCACCGAGTGTAGCAGAGGAAGCCAGTGAGCGATACGCCGAGCCCAGCACCGGAAGAGCACGCCGCGACGATGACGGATCCCGACGACTCCGTGCGCCAGGCGACACGAGACATCGCCGACGTCCCGGCCGCCGAGGTGATCACCACGACCGCGGTGCACCTCATGAGTGCGGCCGCGGTGAAATGCGGCCTTGCCGAGGAGGGGCCGGCCACCCAGGACCTCGCCGAGGCGCGGGCGCTCATCGAAGCGCTCGCCGGGCTCGTCATGGCCAGCGAGCACTACGTCGGCAACATGCATTTCTGGAGCCTGCGAGACGGGTTGCGCACGCTGCAGCTGGCGTTCCGAGAGGCCTCGGCGATCCCCGACGCCCCGGGTGCCGGCCCCGGCGAGAGGCTCACGGGCCCGGTCCGCGCCTGAAGCGCCCGCCGTGTCAGGCGGCGTCGAGCCGCACGGCCAGGGAATCGACGCGCTGCGCGATTACCTCGTCGGCCGCCCAACGCTCGGAGAGGGCCCGCACGCCGGCATCGAGCTGCTCTTTCGTGAGCCCCGGAGTAAGGCGCAGCCGCACGATGACCTCGGGCCCGTGCAATCGAGCCTCCGGGTCGCCGTCGACGAGGGCAAGATCCCGCACCACACTGTCGCCGTCGACCGAGGCGTGGAAGGCCCGCGCCACCTCGGGGTCGCGCAACGGCGGCAGCCAGGGTGCGCCCTGGGCGAGGGCCCATAAGGCAGGCCGTCGTACGGCGAACTCCGCGGGCCTGCCCGGGTCGAGGATCAACACGTCGGCGTGTTCGCTGGCGGCCGCGAGCGCGATGCGGGGGCCTGCGGCCGGCATCGCCCGCGCGTCGGCATCCCATGAGCGCATGGCGGCGGCGGAGCTGAACGCGGGTAGGACGGTGCGGCCGTCGGGCGCCCGCACGAGGACGATCGCCAGCTCGTTGGCCTTGTCGACGGCCATGCCGAGCTCGTTCTGCCCGGCCCGGCGCAGTTGCGCCATGAGGGGAATCAGCAGCCGGCTGGCGCGGATCGCCTCGATCACCACGGAGGCGTCGGCGAGCCCGACGCGAAAGTCCTCCACGGCCGTCAGGAGGGCCTCGGGCGCCTGCCCGTCGTCCTCGGCGTAAGCGCGGTCGCGGGTGAAATGCCGGCCCTGCCACGGCCTGCCGGCCGAGTCGGTCATTCCCAGGTAGTGGAAATGCGCCGGCAGGGTGCGCCTCGTCGGTTTGCCCTCTTTCGCCACATGCTCCCGGCCCAGCCGGTGCGGCGTCCCCGTGAGCCTGCTGCCGCCCGGCCGCCTGGCCGGCCTGTCGGCACCTGTCTCGAAGACATACTCGTGCCCGTCGGCATGCCCGCGGCCGCTGCCGAAATCACGTTCTTCGGGCGTCTGCCCCTCGATGCGGCCGCCCGTGGGCACCGCCGCGTCGTGCGGCACCCCGTCGGAGGGCTCCCCCGTAGGCTCAGCCGGCGACATCGAGAGCCTCGCGCAGCGTGAACGACCCCGCGTAGAGGGCCTTGCCGACGATCGCCCCCTCGAGGCCTGCCGGCACCAGCTCCCGCAGCGCCGCGATGTCATCGAGGCTCGCGATACCGCCGGAGGCGACGACCGGGCGCGCGGTGCGCTCCATCACGCGACGCAGAAGGTCGAGGTTGGGCCCTTGCAACGTGCCGTCTTTCGTGACGTCGGTGACGACGTAACGGGCGCAGCCGGCGGCCTCCAACCGCTCGATGACCTGCCAGAGATCGCCGCCCTCTCGGGTCCAGCCACGCGCCGCCAGCGTGCTGCCGCGCACGTCCAGCCCGACGGCGACGGCCTCCCCGTATTGACCGATCACATTGGCCGCCCACTCGGGGTTTTCCAGCGCCGCCGTACCGAGGTTGATGCGTTTGGCGCCGATGCCGAGAGCCGCCTCAAGACTCTCGTCGTCGCGAATGCCGCCCGACAGCTCGACGTTCACCCCCTTGACCTGTCTGATGACGCGCTTCAGCAGGGCGTGATTGTCGCCTCTGCCGAACGCCGCGTCGAGGTCGACCAGGTGGATCCATTCGGCGCCCTCGGCGACCCAGTTCGCGGCCGCTTCGACCGGGTCGCCGAAGGATGTCTCGCTGCCAAGCTCTCCACGGGTCAAGCGCACGGCCTTGCCGCCGGCCACGTCGACCGCGGGCAAGAGTGTCAGGCCCGGGGTGTTGTTGAACTCGCTCATCGTCTTCCTCATAGGGCGCATTACGGTAGGTCCGCTCGCCTCAGGCGAGCGTGCCCAGCCAATTGCGCAGGAGCTGAAGGCCGGCGTCGCCGGACTTCTCGGGGTGAAACTGCGTCGCGCTCAGCGGACCGTTCTCGACGGCCGCGAGGAAGGGCTCGCCGTAGGTCGCCCAGGTCAGCATCGCCGGGGTCAGTCGGTCGTCGGCGGGCATCTGCCAGGCGCGGGCCGCGTAGGAGTGGACGAAGTAAAAGCGCCGGTCGCCGATGCCGCGAAAAAGCACGGATTCGGCCGGGGCGTCGACCGTGTTCCACCCCATGTGCGGCAAGACGGCAGAATGCAACGCCTCGACCCGGCCCGGCCATTCGCCCATGCCCGCGGTGGGTTCGGCGCCTTCCAACCCCACGTCGAAAAGCACCTGCATGCCGACGCAGATGCCCAGCACGGCACGGCCCCCGGCGAGGCGCCGGCCGATGATCTCGTCGCCGTGCTTCTGCCGCAGGGCGCGAACGACCGCGCCGAACGCGCCGACCCCCGGCACAACGAGACCGTCGGCGTCGAGCGCGCGCTGCCGATCGCCGGTCAGCTCGACCCTGGCTCCCGCGGCCTCCAACGCCTTCCGCGCCGAGTGGACGTTGCCGGAGCCGTAGTCGAAGACGACCACGGAGGGTGCGCTCACAAGACGCCTTTCGTTGAGGGCACGCCCGTCACCTCGGGGTCGTGTTCTTTCGCCTGCCGGAAGGCGCGCGCGAACGCCTTGAACTCCGCCTCGGCGATGTGGTGGGGGTCGCGCCCCGCCAACACCGTGATGTGGCTGGTGAGCGCCGCACCGAAGACGATCGCCTCGAACACGTGGCGCACAAGGGAGCCCGTGAAGTGGCCGCCGATGAGGTGATATTCGAAGCCTGCCGGCTCCCCGGAATGGACGAGGAAGGGACGGCCCGAGATGTCGACGACCGCTTGCGCGAGCGCCTCGTCGAGCGGGACGAGCGCGTCGCCGAAGCGTCGGATGCCGCGCTTGTCGCCGAGCGCCTCGCGAATCGCGTGTCCGAGGACGATGCCGGTGTCTTCGACTGTGTGGTGCACGTCGATCTCCGTGTCGCCCGTCGCGCGGACCGTGAGGTCTACCAAGGCGTGCTTCGTGAACGCGTTCAGCATGTGGTTGAAGAACGGCACGGGAGTGTCGATCTGCGCAGTGCCCGTGCCATCCAGCGCCAGCGTGAGCTCGATGTCGGACTCGTTCGTCGCCCGGTGAATCGACGCGATGCGGCCGGAGGAGGTCATGGGATCGAGTTTAGGACACCGGGTGGGCCGCCAGCGGGGCAAGGCGGGCGATGGCATCGAGGAACGCGCCCGTCTCTTCGGCCGTGCCGGCGCTGACCCGAAGGTGCCCGGGGATGCTCTGCTCCCGCACCAGCACGCCGTCGGCGAGAAGTGACTCGAAGACCTGCCTCGGGTGTGGCACGCCGCCGAAGAAGACGAAGTTGCTGCCCGTGCGGTACGGGTGAAAGCCGAGCCTTGTGAGCTCCCGGCTGATCCGGTCTCGCTGGGCGACGATGTCGTCGACGACCGCGAGCATCTCGCCGGCGTGCCGGAGCGCGACGGTCGCGGCGGCCTGCGTCAGGGCGGAGAGGTGGTACGGCAGGCGCACGAGGCGCAAGGCATCGGCGACGGCCGGGTCGCAGGCCAGATAGCCGAGACGCACGCCGGCGAAGGCGAAGGCCTTGCTCATCGTGCGGGAGACGACGAGGCGGGGCCGGCCGGGCAGGAGGCTCGTGGCGGAGGCCGTGCCGCGCGGCATGAACTCCCAATACGCCTCGTCGACGACGACGATGCCGTCGAAGGCGCCGTAGACGGCTTCGACCACGTCGAGGCCGAGAGGCGTGCCGGTCGGATTGTTCGGCGCACAGAGCACGACGATGTCGGGGCGTGCCTGCGCGACCTGCTCCGCGGCCGTCCGGGCGCTCAACTCGAAGCCCTCGTCGCGGTGTCCTGCGAGCCACGCCGTACCGGTGCCGGAGGCCAGCAAGGGGTACATCGAATAGGTCGGCGCGAAACCCATGAGGGTGCGCCCGTGGCCGCCGAAAGCCTGCAAGACCTGCTGGAGGATCTCGTTCGACCCGTTGGCCGCCCACACCTGCCCCGGTTCGACCCCGTCACCCAGGTATCCGGCCAGCGCCTCGCGCAGGCCGTCGAACTCGCGATCCGGGTAGCGGTTCGCGCCGCGCACGGCGACGCGTAACGCGGCCGTGATCTCGTCGACGACCGCCTCGGGCAGCGGATGCGTGTTCTCGTTCACATTCAGAGCGACGGGCACCCGTATTTGCGGTGCGCCGTAGGGGGAACGACCGCGGAGGTCGTCGCGGATCGGCAGGTCGGCCAGTGTCGTCACCCCTTCATGCTAGGCGTCAGCGCCCCGTGTACCTCTCGGGTATCGCGAGGCGCTCCCCCGGCGTCAGGGCCGTGCCGGTCACGTCGTTCAGCTGGGCGATGTCGCGCACGACGATCCGCGGGTCATCGTCAGGCGCCACGCGCATCGCCACCGACCACAAGGAATCGCCCTGCTGCACCGTAACGCTGTGAGAATAGGCCGCGGCGGCCGCAGCGGAGTCTCGGCCGGCCGCCTGCGCCGCACCGGCCAGAAGAGAGGCCGCGACGACGAGCACGACCGCGGGCGCGGCCACGAGCGTCGTCAAGACGGCCCTGCCGCGGCGTGTCAGCCGCAGCCGCGCTTCGCTCGTGCGCGTCTCGGCGCCCACACCCGCGCCGCGGGCCAGCATCGAGTCCATCCACCGCCTCTTCTCTGCCTCACCACGCGGTCGGTCTCTCTCACCAAGCCTTCGTCCGCCGAGCCCGGAGCTCGAGTCGAACGCTTGTTTCGAATATATCTTCGATATTCCTCTCTGGCAAGACATTCTTTCGAACACATGTTTGCCTTCGAGGAGCTACTTCGATAGTGTTTCGATGACTCGGGGAGTTCATCAGGGACCACCGACATTCCGGTGCGAGCCACGCGGCCGGGCTGCGGGATCCGGCGGGCCGATGAGAGATCCGTCAGAGAAGGGTCGGGCGAGATGGCGGCGAAGAAGACGGCGCGTCCCGACGGCCGACGCCCCCTGAGTGCCAAGCAGGTCGAGATCGTTTCGGTGATACGACGCTCGATCGAACGCCGGGGCTACCCGCCGAGCATGCGGGAGATCGGCGACGCCGTGGGCCTCGCCTCGCTCTCGAGCGTGACCCACCAGCTCAACAGACTCGAGGCGGCCGGCTGCCTGAAGCGCGACGCGAACAAGCCCCGAGCGCTCGTGCTGACCCCGGCGGCGGCCAAGCAGGGCAATCCGGCCGACGAGGCGCCGGCCGACGACGTCGCCCTCGTGCCACTCGTCGGCCGCATCGCCGCCGGGGTGCCGATCACGGCGGAGCAGGAGATCGAAGAGGTCTTTCCCGTGCCGCGCCGCCTCGTGGGCGGCGGGGAGCTCTTCATGCTGCGCGTGGTAGGCGAATCGATGATCGACGCAGCGATCTGCGACGGCGACTGGGTCGTCGTGCGGCAGCAGAACGACGCCGAGAACGGCGACATCGTGGCGGCGCTCTTGGGCGACGAGGCGACCGTGAAGGTGTTCCGGCAGAAAGACGGGCACACATGGCTGCTGCCGCGCAACAGCACCTTCGACCCGATCCCGGGCGACCGCGCCCGGGTTCTGGGCCGGGTGGTCGCGGTCATGCGCCAGCTGTAGCCACGGCCCCAGTTCCGGCCAACTCCGC
>DASTNL010000246.1:0-3279 GCA_035720905.1 Microbacteriaceae bacterium | reverse complement strand
GCTCTGCGGGGAGCTCTCGCTGATGGCCGCGCAGACGAACCCGGGCGAGCTGATGGCCGCCCATCTTCACCTTGAGAGGAGCGGTCGGTGACGGCGAACGTGTCGGAGGCGGCGATCGGCATCCACGATCTGGCCCTCGCTACGGGTCATCACGTGCTCGACCTGCGCCAGCTTGCCGAGCACAACGGCAGCGAGGTCGACAAGTACTACATCGGCATCGGCCAGTCACAGATGAGCGTCGCCGCCGAGGACGAGGATGTCGTGACCCTCGGGGCGAGCGCCGCCCGCCGTCTCCTCGACCGCCGTGCCGATGGGGCCGGCCACCCCGTGCGAACGCTCCTTTTCGCCACCGAATCGGGTATCGACCAATCCAAATCGGCCGGGGTCTATGTGCACCGGCTGCTCGGCCTCGACCCGGCCTGCCGCGTCGTCGAGCTGAAGCAGGCCTGCTATTCGGCCACGGCCGCCCTGCAGTTCGCGCTCGGCCTCGTCGCCCGCGACCGGCGGGAGAGCGTGCTCGTCATCGCGGCCGACGTCGCCCGTTACCCGCTCGACTCGCCCGGCGAGGCGACGCAAGGCGCCGCGGCCGCCGCATTCCTCGTCGGCGCCGACCCGGCGCTCGTCGCCATCGAGCCGGCCACCGGCCTGCACACCGACGACGTGCACGACTTCTGGCGGCCGAACGACCGCAGCGAGGCGATCGTCGACGGGAAACGCTCGCTCGGCTCCTACCTGCGCTCGTTGGAGGGGTCGTGGCTCGACTACCGGGGCCGCGGCGGCGTCGACTTCGAGGCGATCGACCGGTTCTGCTACCACCAGCCATTCACGAAGATGGCGCGGAAGGCGCACGACCGGCTCTGCCGCATCGTCGGGGCAGCCCTCGGCCCCGAGGATCGCGCCCGGCAGCTGGGTGCGAGCCTCGAACTGAACCGCCGGCTCGGCAACAGCTACACCGCCTCCCTCTACCTCGGCCTCCTCTCGCTGCTCGAGGGGGAGCGGGGGCTCGGGGGGAGTCGGGTCGGCTTCTTCAGCTACGGCTCCGGCAGCGTCTCCGAGTTCTTCACCGGGGTCGTGCGACCCGGCTACGAGAGCGTCGTGCGTGCGGCCGAAGACGAGCAGATCCTCGCCCGGCGCGTGCCGGTCTCCTACGAGCGGTACAGTGCCCTGCACCGCAAGGTGGACGAGGTGGCGGGCACCGACTACGCGACCGCCGCCGAGACGACGGGGCCGTTCCGCTTCGCGGGCGTCGAAGGCAGCGTCAGGCGCTACGAGCGCCGTGCCGCCTGACCGTTCGGTGTGCCCCTGGCTTGCCGCCGGGCCCCGGCACGGCGGCGGGTTCAGGCGTCGAGAACCTGGTTGATCATGCCGGCGGTCACGCTGCGCCAATCGGTGCCCTCGTACTCCACCGTGTCGGAGGACCCGCTGCGGGAGCCGTACACCGCCTCGCCTTCTTCGCCCGCGGGGGAGACGATCACGACAGAGCCGAGTACCCGGCCGTCTTCGCCCCGCACCTCCCAGGTGTCGTCGGCCACCAGCTCGGTGCGGTATTGCACGCCGCGATGCCGCAGCGTGCTCGTCGCGCCGAGACGGAAGTGATCGGGCGCCGGCGGCGTGCCGATCCGCGGCTCCCGGACGACGGGTGCCGAACTGGCCGGCTCCGACACGATCGCGTCTTCAGACATCGAACCGACTCCTTCCCGCCGCCCTTGAGCGGCAACCCCGGCTTCAGTCTATGAGCGGCCCGCCGGCTGATGCCATGGTCTGGGCGCTTACCGGGCCGTCCTAAAGAAAGATTCACGTATGCGGCGACGTGGCACGGTGTCGGCGGCCTGCCACCACCTCCTAAGGGAGCTCAAACGTGTGCTTGTTACGCTGACGGCCGAGGCCAACGAAGCGATCGTCGACAAGGATCAGCCTGTCGCGGCCTCGGCGTCACGGCGGGCGGGAAGGGGCCGGATGGCCGGGGGCGGCACGACGCGCGACCGGGAGACACGAGGGCACGAGGCTGCCGGCAGGCAGGCCTTCGGCGCATCGCGACATTCGTTCCGCCCCGAGGTGCAGGCGCTGCGCGCCCTGGCCGTCGCCCTCGTCGTCGTCTTCCACCTGTGGCCGGGCGCCCTGCCGGGCGGCTTCGTCGGTGTCGACGTCTTCTTCGTCATCTCTGGCTTCCTCATCACCGGCCAGCTGTTGCGCGAGGCCGGCCGCCTCGGCCGCATCCGGCTGGGCGGCTTCTGGGCGAGGCGGGTGCGGCGTCTCCTGCCGGCCGCGCTCGCCTCGCTCGCGGCGACCGGGATCGCCACGTGGCTCGTCGCTCCGCAGACCGTGTGGCGGCAGTACTTCTCCGATATCGCGGCGAGCGCCGCCTACGTGCAGAACTGGCATCTCGTCGCCCAGGCCGTCGACTACTTCGCCCCCTCCGGCGCCTCGCCCGTGCAGAACTTCTGGTCGCTCGCCGTCGAGGAGCAGTTCTACCTCGTCTGGCCGCTCCTTCTCGTCGTCGCGCTCGTCGCGACGCGGCGACGGCCCGGAGCCCGCCGGCGGGCGTTCGTCGCCGTGCTGGGCGCGGCGAGCGTCGCGAGCCTCATATATTGCGTCGTCGTCAGCCGGGACGCGGCACAGATCGCCTACCTTTCCACGCTGGCCCGCGGGTGGGAGTTCGGGCTGGGGGGCCTGCTCGCCCTCGTCCTGCCGCGCTTGTCGAGGCTCGGGGAACGCGCCGCCTCCCGCAACGGGTGGGCGGCCGCGCTCTCCGGGGCGCGGGCGGCGCTGTCGTGGTGCGGGGTGGCGGTCATCGTCGTCAGCGCATTCCTTCTGAACTCCGGCACGGCCTTTCCCGGCGCCGTCGCCCTCTGGCCGACGCTGGCCACCTGTGTCGTCATCGCGGCGGGCGTGCCGCGCGGCCGGTGGGCACCCGGCCGGGCGATGACCTTGCCCGCCGTGCAATGGCTGGGCGGCGCGTCGTATTCGCTCTACCTGTGGCACTGGCCGGTCATCGTGCTCGCCCCGTTCGCCTGGGAACGCATCGCGGGCCGGTCAGCCCCCGCGTGGTCGAGCCTGCTCGTGCTCGCGCTCTCTCTCGCGCTCGCCTGGGCGAGCAAACGGTGGATCGAAGACCGCACCCGCACGGCGGCCTTCTGGTCGGGGCCGAAGCCCACCCGCAGTTTCGCCGTGATGGCGGCCGGCATGATGGTCGTCGGCGGCCTCGCGCTCGCCTGCGCCGGAACGGTGCAGACGACGATCGACGTGAGCCTCGACCGCGCGGCGAATGTCGTGCGCGTC
>DASTNL010000245.1:0-15349 GCA_035720905.1 Microbacteriaceae bacterium | reverse complement strand
TGCTTTTCGCCGCAGGGATCCTGTTGACGCTCGGCACCGGTGTGTTCGTCGCCAGCGAGTTCTCTCTCGTGAACCTCGACCGCCCAGACATCGACGCCCGCCACGCTCGCGGCGAGCGTCGCATGGGCCTTGTTGCCGGGGCCCTGCACAAGACCTCCACCCATCTGTCGAGCGCACAGCTGGGCATCACTCTCACGACCCTCCTGACCGGGTTCACGTTGGAGCCGGCGATCGCTTCGCTTCTGGCGCCGGCGTTCGCCTTCCTGCCGCCCGCGGCGCTAGCGGCCCTCGCGGCACTCGTCTCGGTGGTCGGCGCCACGCTCGTCTCGATGGTGATCGGGGAGCTGGTGCCGAAGAACATCGCGTTGGCCTTGCCGATCCCGACGGCGAAACTGGTGCTGCCGTTCCAAGTGGCGTTCACGGCGGTCTTCCGCCCGGTCGTGAAGCTCTTCGACCGCACCGCGAACGCCGTGCTGCGCTCGGTCGGGGTGACGCCCCGGGAGGAGCTCACCGGGGCGCGCACGGCCGCCGAGCTCTCGTCCCTCGTGCGCCGCTCGGCCGGCGCCGGCCTCCTCGAGGGGGACACGGCACGGCTTCTCGATCGCACGCTGCGGCTGCCGGCACACACCGCCTCCGACGCGATGACGCCGCGCCCTCGTGTCTCGAGCATCGGGCGTGACGACAGCGCGGCCGACGTCGTGACTCTCGCCCGCACCACGGGCTTCTCCCGCTTTCCCGTGCTGGGCGACGATGCCGACGACGTCGTGGGTGTCGTCCACGTGAAGAACGCGGTCGCGGTGCCGCCGGCACAGCGCGGCAAGGTGCCCGTCTCCGCGCTGCAGACCGCCGTCGTGCGGGTTCCCGAGACGATGCCGCTCGACACCCTCCTCGGGGAGTTGCGGGCCCGCGGATTCCAGATGGCGGTCGTCGCCGACGAGTACGGCGGCACCGCCGGCATCGTGACTCTCGAAGACCTCGTCGAGGAGCTCGTCGGCGAGGTCTCCGACGAGCACGACCGGCTGCGGGTCGGCGTGGTGCGCCGGCCCGGCTCCGTCACGTTCCCCGGCCTGCTTCGGCCTGACGAGCTCGCGGAACGCGCGTCGCTCCTCGTGCCGGAAGAGGGGCCGTACGAGACGATCGCCGGCTTCGTCGTGAACGAGCTGGGGCGGATGCCGCGGGTGGGCGACGAAGTCGCGGTCGCGGGCGGCACGCTGCGCGTCGAGCGGCTCGACGGGCGGCGCATCGACCGTCTGCGCTTCACCCCCGACGCCCCGCCTGCGGAGGGCGCGCTGCCCGAAGAGGGGGCGGCACCATGAGCGGCCTCGTGTGGCTTGTGGTGCTCCTGGCCGTCAACGCGTTCTTCGTCGCCACCGAGTTCGCGGTGGTCTCCGCCCGCAGGTCGCAGATCGAGCCGCTTGCAGAACGCGGCCGGCGCAGCGCGCTCGTCGCCCTCGACGCCATGGAACACGCGACGCTGATGCTCGCCACCACCCAGCTGGGCATCACCGTGTGCTCGCTGCTGATCTTGAACCTCTCCGAGCCGGCGATCCACCATCTGCTCGCCGTGCCGCTCGCCTTGACCGGCCTGCCCGTGTCCGCCGCCGACGCCGTCTCGTTCGTCATCGCCCTCGTCGTCGTCTCGTTCTTGCACGTGACCTTCGGCGAGATGGTGCCGAAGAACCTGTCGTTCTCGATGCCCGACCGTGCGGTGCTCGTGCTCGCGACCCCGCTGCGGTGGGTCGCGCGCGCCACCTACCCGGTCATCTGGGCCTTGAACGAGGCCACGAACGGCATCGTCCGGGCGTTCGGCATCCACCCGAGGGCAGAGGCGAACAGTACGTTCACGCTCGACGAAGTGGCCGTGATCGCCGACCGCTCCACCCGCGAAGGCGTCATCACGGACCGGTCCGGCACCCTCGGCGCCGCGTTTCTCTTCGGGGCGAAGCGGGTGAGTGACGTCGCCGTGCCGGTCGATCGGCTCGTCACCCTGCCGAAAGGCGTGACTCCTCAACAGGTGGAGCGTCAGGTCGCCCGGCACGGCTTCTCGCGCTATCCGATCGTCGGCGTTAGCGGCGAGCCCACGGGCTACCTGCACCTGAAGGACGTGCTCGACCTCGACGACACCGGTTACCGGCTGCCGGTGCCGGCGAAGCGGGTGCGCACGCTCGCCTCGCTCGCGGCGGGCATGGAGTTGGAAGACGCGCTGGCGGCGATGCGTCGCAGCGGCCACCACGTGGCCCGCGTCGTCGAGGGCGGACACGTGACGGGCGTCGTCTTTTTGGAAGACGTGATCGAGGAACTCGTCGGCGAGGTGCATGACGCGACGCGACGAGACGACTGAGCGCCGGCAGGTGTGGTCGGCACGACGAGACGGAGGCTCAGCATGAGCGACGTGAGTGGGCGCGGGGGAGCGGACGGGCCGCGCGGGCGTGACGGCGAGGCGGCCGCGGCTCGAGTGCGCCTGTGGGAGGCGGCCGATGCCGCGCGGTGGGTCGCGGTGCCCGGGCCGGAGAGCGACAAATATTCGCACGGCGTGCTTGGCGTGGTGACAGGCTCGGCGCTCTTTCCTGGCGCGGCCGTGCTCGGGGTGGAGGCCGCTCACCGCACGGGCGTCGGCATGGTGCGCTACCTCGGTGATCCCCGGCCGACCGATCTGGTCTTGCGGCGCCGACCCGAGACCGTCATGGTGCCGGGCCGTGTCGAGGCCTGGCTGATCGGCAGCGGCGCCGATCGGGGCGCGGTGGGGGTGCTGGCGCGCTGGCGGGAGGCACTCGCCTCCGGCCTGCCGGTCGTCGTCGACGCCGGGGCGCTCGACCTGGTGGAGGTCGGCGGCCCGGGCGCCGGGAGTCTGCGACCCTGGGTCCTGACACCGCACTACCGGGAGCTGGCTCGCCTGCTGAACCGTCTCGGCCCGGCGGGCCCCGCCGACCGCGGCGAGGCGTCGAGTCGCGTCGCGGCAGGCGGGGCGCCGGCAGACGGCGCGGCGCCGGGCGGGTTCGCGGCGGGGGAGGCGACGCCGGAGGCGATCGCCCGGGAGCCCGAGCGCTGGGCACGGCGTGCTGCCCGCCTCGTGCGTGCCGTCGTGTTGTTGAAGGGTCGGGCGACCCACGTCGCGACGCCCGACGGGGACGTCTCGCGGGTCGTGACGGAATGCGGCTGGCTCGCGACTGCGGGCACGGGCGACGTGCTCGCCGGCATCCTCGGCGCGCTCCTCGCCACGCATCCGGCGGCGACCCGGCCCCGGGAGCTCGCGGCTCTCGCGGCCACCGCCGCGTTCCTGCACGGGCGGGCGGGGCTCCGCGCCTCGTCGGGCGGGCCGATCGCGGCGCTCGACGTCGCGGAAAGCCTTCCCGGCGCGATCGCCGAGCTGCTTTCCTCCGGCGCCCTCGGGGGCCGCCGGCACTGACCGGCGGATCGCCGCGACGTGGGCCGCGTTACGCCGGGGCGTCGGCGTCGAAGAGGCGCCGCAGCTGCCCGCCGATCAGGTCGTTCTCGATGAGGAACGCGTCGTGCCCGAAATCCGAACGGATGACGGCGGCATGGCCGCCGTCGATGTTGCCCGGCAGGCCGGCCGCGACCCGTTCCTGTTCGGCGACCGGAAAAAGCCGGTCGGTGTCGATGCCGACCACGAGGCTCGGACACCGGGCGGCGGCGAGCGCGCGGGCGACGGAGCCCCGGTCGCGGGCGACGTCGTGCGAGTTCATCGCCTCGACGAGGGTGATGTAGCTGTTCGCGTCGAACCGTCTCGTGAACTTGTTGCCGTGAAAGTCGAGGTACGACTCGATGGCGAAGCGCCCGCCGTGCCCCAAGGGGCTCAGGTGGCTTTGCCAGCCGCGTTCGAAACGAGCGTTGAGCTCGTGGGAACTGCGGTACTCGAGCAGCGCCATCCGGCGGGCGGTCGCGAGGCCGCGGTGCGGCCCGTCGCCGTCGTCGGCGTCATAGTAGTCGCCGCCGCGAAAGCCCGGGTCGGTGCGCACCGCGTCGATCTGCAGGGAGTTCTGCGCGATCTGGTCGGCGTTGGTGTCGGCCGGGGCGGCGATCACGGCCAGCCGCGCCACGCGGTCGGGAAAGCCGCAGGCCCACTCCAACGCGTGCATGCCGCCCATCGAGCCGCCCACGACACCCGCCCAGCGCGTCACGCCGAGCGCATCGGCGAACATCGCCTGCGCCCGCACCTGGTCACGGATCGTCACGAACGGGAAGCGCGCCCCCCACTCGACGCCGTCCGGCGCGAGCGAGGCCGGGCCGGTCGTGCCCTGGCAGCCGCCCAGAATGTTCGGGGCGGCGACGAACCAGCGGTCGGTGTCGATCGCCTTGCCCGGCCCGACGATGCCGTTCCACCAGCCCGGGGTGCGGTGCCCCGGCCCCGCCTGGCCGACGACGTGGCTGTCGCCCGTCAGCGCGTGCAGAATCAATACGGCGTTGTCGTGCTCTGGGGAGAGCGTGCCCCACGACTCGTAGGCGACGCGCACGTGCGGCAGGCTGCCGCCCGCCTCCGCCGTGAACGGGCCGAGCTCCGCGAACTGCCGCCCGCCCACCGGGTCGGATTCGCGCCACGCGCCGCTGGCCGGGGGCTTGCCGAGGAGCGAGCGGGCCTGCGCCTCCGTGATGTAGCTCGAAGGGGCCGTGTCGGCCGAGGTCTGCCAGTCCATCCCCTCATTCTGCCGAACTACCCGCCGAAGGCCCCATTGTTACGCCTCGCCGACACGCGCCCTAGGGTGGGGATCATGACACGACGGGCGGTGGTGACCGGGGCGAGCTCGGGAATCGGCGCGGCGACGGCCAGGGAGTTGGCGCGTCGCGGCTGGCAGGTTCTGGGGGTTGCGAGGCGGGCCGAGCGGCTCCGAGAGCTGGCTGCGGAGGGCATCGAGTACCAGGTCGTCGACGTCACGAGCCAAGGCGACGTCGACGAGCTCGCCCGCCGGCTCGCGCCCGACGGGGTCGACGCTCTGGTGAACAATGCCGGCGGCGCCCGGGGTGTGGACAGCGTCGAGGCGGGCAGCATCGACGACTGGCGGTGGATGTACGAGGTGAACGTGCTCGGCTTCAAGCGGGTCGTCACGGCTCTCCTGCCGCTCCTGCGGGCCCGGGCGCGCCTTGCCGGGCACGCGGATATTCTTGCCGTCACCTCTACCGCAGGGCACGGCGCGTACGTGGGTGGCGGCGGGTACAACGCGGCCAAGTTTGCCCAACACGCGGTCTGCGACGTGTTGCGCCTGGAATTGAACGGCGAGCCGATCCGGGTCACCGAGGTGGCGCCCGGCCTCGTCGCGACGAAGGAGTTCTCGTTCAACCGGCTCGGCGGAAACCGGCGCGCCGCCGACGCGGTCTATGCCGGCGTCGACCGACCGCTGAGTGCCGAGGACGTCGCCGTGACGATCAGCGACGCGCTGGAACGCCCCGCGCACGTCGTCTCTGACCTGATCGTCTTGCGGCCGCTCGCGCAGGCCGCCACGACGGTGCTCCATCGCGGCCCGCTCGCCGTGCGAGACGACGGCGATGTCTGAGTCGGTGCCGGCGGCGGGCGGTCGAGGCTCGGCGGAGGCCGGGGTCGGCAGGGCGCCGAAGAGCCTCGCCGAGCTGGCGGCCGACGGCTCCATGGACCCGGGCTGGGCGGCGGCGCTGGAGCCCGTCGCGCCGCGTATCCGTGCCATGGGGGACTTCTTGCGTGCCGAGACGGCGGCCGGCCGGCGCTACCTGCCTGCCGGCCGCAATGTGCTGCGTGCCTTCGCGGCTCCCCTCGACGAGGTGCGGGTGCTCATCGTCGGGCAGGACCCTTACCCGACGCCGGGGCACCCCGTGGGGTTGTCGTTCGCCGTCGACGCGGCCGTGCGTCCCCTGCCGCGCAGCCTCCAAAACATCTACACGGAGCTGCACGACGACCTCGGAATCGCGGCGCCCGAGCATGGCGACTTGACGGCGTGGAGCCGTGCCGGCGTGATGCTGCTCAACAGGGTGCTCACGGTGCGGGCAGGCTCACCCGCCTCACACCGGGGCAAGGGCTGGGAGGCAGTGACGGAGCACGCCATCCGCGTTCTCGCCACCCGGGGCACGCCGCTCGTCGCCGTCTTGTGGGGCCGGGACGCGGGCACCTTGCGCCCCCTTCTGGGTGGTGTGCCGGTCGTCGCCTCCGCCCACCCCAGCCCGCTCTCGGCCGCCCGAGGGTTCTTCGGCTCTCGCCCGTTCAGCCGTGTCAACCGGCTTCTGGCCGAACGGGGAGCGGGGCCGATCGACTGGCGGCTGCCGCCCCGATAGCCGCCGACGGGCGGCCCGGCCCCGCGCGACTCGGGCCGGGTGCGCGCCGGCCGCCTCGCCCCGCGTCTCGCGGCCGGGGTACCCGTCTAAGGTGGTCGGCATGGCGCAGCTGCACGACCTGACCGCCCTCGAGTTGGCGGCAGCCCTTAAAGCCGGCGATACCGACCCAGCCTCGGCGGCCGAACATTACCTCGCGCGTGTCGACCGCCTCGACGGCGGCCTCGGCGCCTTCGTGACGGTCACCGCCGAGGCGGCCTTGGAGCGTGCCCGTCACGTACGAGACCGGGTGCCGCGCACGGTGCCGATGTGGGGAGTGCCTTTCGCCGACAAGGACTTGACGCGTCGCGCCGGGGTGCCGGCACGCTTCGGCTCGAGGCTGATGGCCGCCTTCGTGCCGGCGACCAGCGACGAGATCGTCGAGACTCTCGACGCCGCCGGCGGGGTGAGTCTCGGCAAGACCAGCACTCCGGAGTTCGGGCTGCCCTCGTACACGGAGCCGCTGGCCGGGTCTCCGGCACGCAACCCTTGGGATCCGAGCCTCGGTGCCGGCGGCTCCAGCGGCGGCGCCGCCGTCGCGGTCGCGGCCGGCCTGCTGCCCGTCGCGCCGGGCAGCGACGGGGGAGGCTCGATCCGCATCCCGGCGGCCGCCTGCGGCCTGGTCGGCATCAAGCCCTCCCGCGGGCGGGTGCCGGCGGGCAGCGGGCTCACGTCGCTGGCCGGGCTGGCCGTGGCGGGGCCGATCGCTCGCACCGTCGCCGACGCGGCCTGGCTGTTGGATGTCATGATGCGCGGCGCCGGCCGGCAGCCGGAGCACCACTACGGCGTGCGGGCGCCGGGCCCCGAAGGGCCCTATCGCGCAGCCGCGCTCGCCGACCCGCCGCGCCTGCGGATCGGGGTCATGACGACCAGCGCCTGGGACGACGCGTACGAGATCGTCGTCGACCCGGAGGCGCTCAAGGTGCTGGGCGACACGGCACGCAGCCTTGACGCGCTCGGCCACGACGTGGCAGAGGTGGCGCTCACCGGCTCCACCGATTACGCGCCCGCCTTCCGCACCGTCTGGCAGGCCTCCGCCGCGGCGATCCCCGCCGACCCGGAGAACGAGCTTCTCGAACCCCTCACGCGCTGGCTGATCGGGCAGGGCCGGGCCCTCGGGGCGCGCCGGCTCGTCGACGCACTCGCCGCGTTGAAAGACTACGAACGCTCGTTCATCGCCCAGTTCGCCGGCTACGACGCGATTCTGACGCCGGCTCTCGCGATGACACCGCGGCCGCTGGGGTGGTATTCCGACGACCCCGAGCAGAACTTCGAGCAGCAGTGCCAGTACACGCCCTACACCTCGATGGTCAACGTCGCAGGGCTCCCCGCCGTGGTGCTGCCCGTCGGCCAGAGCAGCGAGGGCCTGCCGCTCGGCGTGCAACTCATCGGCCGGCCGGGCGGGGAGGAGAGCCTCGTCGCGCTGGGCGGCCAGCTCGAGCGGTTGATCGGCTGGCCCCGCCGGCATCCGCCCTGCTGGTGAGGCGCCGTCCGGCGTCGCGTCCCGATCGGTCGCCTTCCCGGCGCCCTACCGCTCGTCGAGGCCGGTGAGGCGGGCGCTCACCCGCCACAACTCGCGGGCCAGCCGGTCGGCCGCGGGGCCGCGGGCGCGGGCAGCAAGGCCTCGGCCCGCCCGCATGCGATCGAAGTAGCTGCCGCTTAGCGCCCCAGGGGTCTGCCGGGCGAGCCGGACGAGCGGCGCCGCACCCGCCTCGACGCCGAGGGCGTAGTGGCCGCCCGTCAACCGGGCGACGAGCCGCAGCCACGGTATGTCGCGCACGAAGCCGGTGGCGACGAGGCCGGGATGCACGGCGAAAGCCGTGACCTCGCCCGCCAGCCCGTCCGCAGCGGCCCGCCGGGCAAGCTCACGCACGAAAAGCACGGTGGCGAGCTTCGCCGCTCCGTAGGCCGCCCAGCCCGCCCGCCAGGGCCTTCGGGCGAACGTCAGATCGTGAAGGTCGAGCCTGCCGTAACGGTGCGCCGAACTCGCCGTGGAGACGACCCGGAACGGTCGGTGGTCGCCTCGCCTATGACGCGCGGCCAGGAGCAGATTCGTCAGGAGGAACGGCGCCAGGTGGTTCGCCTGGAAGATGCGTTCGTTGCCGTCGACGGTGAGCTCCCGGTGCTGCACGAGCCCGCCCGCGTTGTTCACGAGGACGTCGATCGGGCCGAGCTCGTCAAGCTGCTGCGCCAGCCGGCGCACGTCGCCCAGCCGGTCGAAATCGGCGACGAACGGCGTGCCGCCCGCCTCCAGCGCCGCTTCGCTCGTGCGCCGTGGGTCTCGACCCACGAGCGCGACCCGCGCCCCCGCCTCCGCCAGCTTCCTGGCGGCAAGACGGCCGATGCCCGAGCTCGCACCGGTCACGACGACCAGCGGGCGCCTTCTTGTGCCGTCGCTCACAGGTAGCCGCCCTTCTCGAGGCCCGCCTCGATCTCGAATCGGTTGTGATGGGGATCGGATCCCGCGAGCAGATTCAGGAGGGGGAACAGCAGGCCGTAGCGGCGCCACTGGCCGCGGTGCACCCGCTCGTGTTCGAGGACGTCGTCGCTGACGTTGTCGAAGGTGAGGTAACACGAGCCCACGCAGGATCCCCCGCGGCGAAACGCCCAGCGGGGCAGGCCCGTGAACACGACGAGACCGCCCCGCCGTTCGACGCGACCCGTGCTCCACAGGGCGCCCCAGGCCAGCCCGACCGCCGAGGCGTAGAGGTAGCCGCCGTACGCCAAGGCGGACCAGATTCCGCGGGCCGATGCCGGCATCGGCCCGCGGGGAGAAGCATTCTCCGCGCCGCTCGCCGCCATACGTCGCATGCTGTCAGCCTAGGTCGCTGCGACGCTGAAGGTCGGCTGCGGCCGGGCCGGTCGCCTCCGCCCGGGCGCTCACGCCTGCAGGGTAGAGATGGTCAGGCCGACGGGTATCGACACGAGGAGAAGCACCGTGAGGCCCCGATACGTCCACACGGCGGCCGGGTGCGCGGCGGCCCGGCGGCGCACCGCGGCCAGGAACAGCACCAGCGCGGCGACGATCGCCGCGCCACCGACGTCGACCACCACGGGGATCGTCGCGAGAGAGCCTGCCAAGACCAACGCGTTGCCGAGGTTGAACAGCACGATCTGCCACACGACGATCCGTGCGGAGGGCACCCGCCTCGCGAGCGGGCGCTGCAAGAGCCCGTACGCGACCTGCGCCGCCCCGGCGACGAGCACGAGGTAGGCACTCGCCCAGGACCCTTTCGCCCAGCCGAGCGGCCCGGTTGCGGCCGAGACCATGCCGCCGGCGACGATCGCCGCGCCGCCGATGCCGACCATCACGGCCAGCGGCGCGGTCAGCCGCGCGCTCACGCGGTGCGCGTGAACCGAATGTGCACTTCGGTCGGCTTCTCTACCAGGTACTCCACGGTGAAGCGGCCCTGGTAGCGGGCGTCGATCTGCGCCAGGAGGGGGCGCGGGTCGTGTGGCGCGATCAGAACGATGCCGAGGCCGGGCTTCACCGCATCCAGCGCGCCGAGGACGATCGCGTGGCGGATCGAATGCGGAACCTGACGCACGTCGAGGGGCGGGAACGCATCGTCAGGCTCGGCGCACGAGCAGATCGTTCCATCGTCGTGGGTCACGGTCAACTGGTTCGGCTCCATGGACATCCTCTTCTCAGGTGTTGACGAGCTGCCAGAGCTCGTGGATGGGTCGTCGTGAAAAAGCCAGGTACGGCAGTATGCGGTGTTGCTGGGTTTCGAAGAACGCCGTCAAGTGGGAGCGTAGCGCGATGGCGTCGGCCGCGATGTCGTGGGCGGTGTCGTCGGTGCGCAGGCGCGTCACGGCCGCGGCGATCTCCGTGAGCCGGTACCGCGCGTCGCGCGCCGCATCGTCGGCCTCGCTGGAGCTCGGCAACGCCGGGAAAAAAAGATCTGCCTCGCGCTCCAAGTACGGCTGCAGGCGGGAATAGGCCCACCACACGAGGTCGTCCCTGGCCGCACGCACGACGTCGTAAGGCCGCGGAACCATGTTCAGAACGTGCAGGGTCTTCATCGCGGCCGCCGTGCCGAGTTCGGTGTGTCGCCGTTCGATCGCGACGACCGCGTCGGCGTCGGCGCCCGTCGAGGCGAGGACCAGCTTCTCCATGGCGACCGCTTTCCGCGCACTGCCGTCTGTGCGCTGCCGTGACGCTTAAAAGTATCATCATCCGCTAAATTCGTGCCATCGCCCGAAGGCCGGGCTGCCCGATTCATCCCGGCACACATCGTCCGGTGCCGACGGGCGTCGTCTCGCGGGGCGCGGCTTCTACGACCGGGTCGACGACGGAGGGGGTCAGCGCGTAGCCGATCGCCGCCCCGTTCGCGTCGGTGGCGAAGATCACGCCCGCGACCCTGCCGTCGGGCGCGAGGAGGGGGCCGCCCGAATTGCCGTGCTCGACGTCGGCGGCAAGCGAGTAGATCGGCATCGACACGGTCGTCGCGTTGTAGATGTCGTGGATCTTTGCCGTGCCGACGCCGCGCACCGCCGCCGGGCTGCTGCGGAACGGACCGCCCAGCGGGTATCCGTCGAACACGGCGTCTTGCCCCGGCCCCAGCACCGGCGAGAGGGCGAGCGTCGGGGCCGTGAGCCTCGGCACGGCCAGGATTGCGACGTCGTGCCGGGCGTCGAAGAAGACGACCCGGGCCGTGTAGGAGCGCCCGTCGGCGCCTTGCACGACCGGGTCGGTGACGCCCGCCACGACGTGCGCGTTCGTCAAGACCCGCCGCGGCGCTGCGACGAAACCGGAGCCCGACTGGGTCTGTCGGCACGCGGCGGCGAGGCCTGTGATCTTCACCACGGAACGCGCCGCCTGCCGCAGCAGGGCCGTGTCTGTGTCGACGTTCGGCACCGTCGGAGACGCCGTCGTGGTCGTCGGGTCCGGGGTCTTAGCCGGCGAGGCCAGAGAATCCAAGACCCGTCCGGCGGTGTCCTTCGTGACGAGGTCTTTCAGCCGGGCGAGGCCGGTCTGCAGACTCTCCGGCGTCAAGGCGTCGATCGTGCGCAGCACGGGAGAAGAGCCGACCGCCGCGCTGAGCGCCGGGATGCCGAGAGAGCCGATGCCGAACGAGAGCATGGCGAGGACGAGGGCGGCGACGGTCACGTCGACCGCTGCACCCAGCGCCCGGTCGAGGAGGCGCAGCGGCGTCTTATGCACACCGCGGCGCAGCACCCGGCCGCAGGCGCTGCCCACGGCGTGGCCGAGCCCCAAGAAGACGACGGTGACGGCGACGATGAGCGGCACGCGCCAGAGGCTGGCCCCTGCGCTCTGCCCGAGAAGCGGCGCGACGAGGAAGGAGGCGACCGCCCCCGCGGCGAGGCCCGCGAGCCCGGCCAGGCTCCACGTGAGGCCCGCCCGGTAGCCGTGCACCAGGTATCCGGCCAGAAGAAGGATCAACGCGATGTTGAGAAGCACGGCGCCGGTCATCCTCGCACACCCCGCATGTGCCGCACCACCTGGGCCTTCGTGCCCCCAGTAGGATTTGAACCTACGGCCTTCTGCTCCGGAGGCAGACGCTCTATCCCCTGAGCTATGGGGGCCGGCGACCCGCAGTCGGGTCGCGACAAGACTAGCACCCGACGTGCGTCGGCGATCGTCGCCGTGAGCCGCGTCATCGGGGCCGATTCGTCCGCTCGCCCGTCATCCCAGGTGGAGGTTGGCGAGGATGTCGTGCACCAGTTGTTCGGCGTCTCCCGGCTCGAAGAACGTGCTCGAAAGCCCGACGAGCCAGTGCCCCGTCGTGAAGACTTGGACTTCGCCGCGAGAGCCCGTCACGTGGAAGAAGCCGGCCACGTTCGGCCCGTCGCCGTAGGCGCTCGTCGGGGTGCTGTCGGCCGCAGCCTTCTCTTTGAGGCTTGCCAAGGCCTTGGGGCCGGGGGTCGCGAGCGCGAACTGGATCGACTGGTTTCCCGAGTCATAGACCCAGCCGCAGGCCGTGCCGCCGGCCGCCACCGCCTGGGCGACGAGAGAGCCGGCGGGCGGCGTGGCGCCGGGCTGGGCGCTGACGTTCGGGTTGAAGGCGTAGAGCTGCGCCGTGGAGATCATCGAGCTGCAGGCCACCCGGTACACATTGACGGGCGTCGCCTGCGGGGTCGTGGTGGTGGGGGGCGGGGACGACGGGGTGGCGGCGGGCGTCGTGGGCGCGGCCGCTACCTGGCGGGCCTGACTCGAGGGCGTGGTGCCGGCCGCGTGAGTGTGCGTGGACGGCCCGGCGTGTGCCGTGCACCCGGCGAGCATGGCGAGCGCCGCGGCCACGGTGACTGCGGCGGCGATGGCCCGCGCCGGCGAGCGCCTGGCGAGCGGACGGTGGGTGTCGCGGGCGCTGAACATAGTGGCGAGGCTACCAACCGCGACGCCCGACGAGGCTGCGACTCCCTTAGTAGAATCGATCCTCGTGACCTCAGCCGACCTCCCCGCCACGCTTCACGAGATCGTCAGCCGGGTCGCCACACGCCACGGCGTGTCCGCCGACCGGCTGCCCGGGCCGGAGGGCGTCGTCCTCGAGCGCCCGAAGAGCCGCGAACACGGTGACTGGACGACGAACGTCGCCCTGCGCCTCGCGAAGGCGTTCGGGCTCGTCCCGCATGCCTTCGCAGCCGAGATCGCGGCCGAGTTGGCGGCTGCGGCCGGCGTCGCCTCCGCCTGGCCGGCGGGGCCTGGCTTCGTCAACATCCGTCTCGACGCCGGCGTCGCCGGGGAGCTGGCCCGCGCCATCGTGCGGGCCGGCGAGCGCTACGGCCGCGGCGAGAGCGAGGCCGGGCTGCGGGTCAATATGGAGTTCGTCTCGGCGAACCCGACGGGCCCGCTGCACATCGGCCACACCCGGTGGGCGGCCCTCGGCGACTCCATCGCCCGCGTGCTGCGTGCCGCGGGCGCCCAGGTGACGAGTGAGTATTACATCAACGACGCCGGGCACCAAATGGACGTGTTCGGCGAGTCGGTGCTCGCCGCCGCCCTCGGCGAGCCGACCCCCGAGGGCGGCTACCCGGGCAGCTACATCGACGACCTCGCCGCCGTCGTGTTGGAGGAGGAGCCCGGCCTCGCCACACTGCCACGAGTGGAGGCCGTCGTTCTCGCCCGCGAGATCGCGTACCGACACCAGCTGGCCGAGATTCGCGAGTCGCTCGCCCAATTCAACGTGCGGTTCGACGTCTGGTTCTCCGAACGGCTCTTGCACACCCCCGACAAAGAAGGCAAGAGTGCGATCGAACGTGCCGTCGAGCACCTGCGCGCGGCCGGGCACGTCGTCGAGAAAGACGGCGCGGTCTGGGTGCGTACCACCGACTTCGGCGACGACAAAGATCGGGTCATCCGCCGCTCCAACGGAGTCTTCACGTACTTCGCCGCCGACGCGGCCTACTATCTCGACAAGTCACGGCGCGGCTTCCCGCACAAGATCTACCTGCTGGGCGCCGACCACCACGGCTACATCGGCCGGCTGAAGGCCCTCGCCGGTGCCGCCGGAGACGACCCGGAGGCCGACATCGAGGTGCTGATCGGCCAGCTCGTCAGCGTGAACGGCGCTCGGCTGTCGAAGCGCGCCGGCAACATCATCGAACTCGACGACCTGCGCGCGTGGCTCGGCACCGACGCGCTGCGATATTCGCTCGCGCGCTCGCCGGCCGACACCCCGTTGACGCTCGATCCCGACCAGTTGCGCCGCCGAGCCAACGACAACCCTGTCTTCTACGTGCAGTACGCACATGCCCGCACGCGTTCCGTCGATCGGCATGCGGCGGCGGCCGGCGTCGATCGCGGCGCCTTCGTGCCCGAGACGCTGGGCGAGGAGACCGAGGCGGCGCTTTTGAGTGGGCTGCGAGAGTTTCCGAGGATCGTCGCGCAAGCGGCCCGGCTGCGGGAGCCGCACCGCGTGGCCCGCTATGTCGAGGAGATCGCCTCCCTCTACCATCGCTGGTATGACACCTGCCGTGTCATCCCGTTGGGCGATGAGCCCGTGACCGACGTGCATCGCACGCGCCTCTGGCTGAACGACGCCACCGGCCAGGTCATCCGCAACGGCCTCGAGCTTCTCGGCGTGAGCGCACCGGAGCGGATGTGAGCGAGCGGAACCCGCTGGCGCCCGCGTGGCTCGTGCCGGGCGGGGACGACGTGCCCGGCACACTCTGGCCGTCGGGTGCCGGGCGCGACGCGGCCGGCCGGCTCACCATCGGCGGGCTCGCCGCGACAGAGCTCGCCGAACGATACGGCACGCCGCTGTACGTCGTCGACGAGGATGAGGCGCGCGGGCGGGCGCGGCGCATCCTCCGGGCGTTCGGCGACGCGTTCTCACCGCTCGGTGCGGCGGTGCGCGTGTACTACGCGGCGAAGGCGTTCTTGAGCGTGCAGAGCGCCCGCTGGATGCGCGAGGCGGGGCTCGGCATCGACGTGTGCACGGGCGAGGAGCTCGCCGTGGCCCTCGCCGCGGGGGTCGAGCCCGCGTGGCTCGGCCTGCACGGCAACAACAAGTCGCCGGCCGAAATCGACGAGGCGGTTCGCGTGGGCGTCGGCACCATCGTCGTCGACTCGCCGATCGAGATCGAGAGGGTCGCGCAGGCGGCGGCGCGGCACGGCCGGGTCCAGGCGGTGCGGTTGCGCGTCAACAGCGGCGTGCACGCACACACCCACGAGTTCTTGGCGACGGCGCACGAAGACCAGAAGTTCGGCCTGAGCCTCGATGACGCACCCGCCGCCGTGGCGCGCATCCGGTCGCTTCCGGGCCTGTCGTTCCTCGGCCTGCACGGCCACATCGGCTCGCAGATCTTCGGCATCGAAGGCTTCGCGCGGGCCGCCGAGCGTCTCGTCGGCCTGCACGCGCGGCTGCTCGCGGGCGGCCCCGTGCCCCAACTGAACCTGGGCGGCGGTTTCGGCATCGCTTACACGGCGGCCGATCGCCCGGCGGCCATCGAGGACGTCGCGGCCGGCATCGCGCGGGCCGTGGCCGGGCAGTGTCGTGCGCTCGGGGTGCCGGTGCCCGACATGGCGTTCGAGCCGGGGCGCTGGATCATCGGCCCGGCCGGTGTCACCCTTTATCGGGTCGGCACGGTGAAA
>DASTNL010000244.1:0-9042 GCA_035720905.1 Microbacteriaceae bacterium | reverse complement strand
GCCCGACGCGGGCCAGGTCATCGGGCAGACCTTGGCGCAGGCGACGCAGGCGCTCGCCGGCTTCACCGTCACGACCGTCGGTAGCGACGACCCTGCGGGCGTCGTCACCGCCATGTCGCCGGCACCCGGCACGAGAATCGCCGCCTCCTCGACGGTGACGCTCACCGTCGAGGGAGCCGCGGCGCCCCTGCCGAGTGTGACACCACCGGCCGGCGCGGGGGCGGGGCCCGAAGCCCCCATCGTGCGGGAAGGAGGCGCGCGTCATGGCCTCCGCTGAGCCGATGCGATTGCTCCCCCCACAGGACCGTCTGCCGTACCCCTCGAGGCTCACGCCGCGACGCGCACGGGCAGGAGGCGTCGCGCTCGGCGCCGCTCTGGCCGGCCTCGCCTGGGGCGGGATCGTCGAGCGGAACCTCTTCACGCTGCGGCGGGTCACGGTGCGGGCGCTGCCGCCCGGCGCCACCCCGTTCACCGTGCTACATATAAGCGATCTGCATATGGCGCCCTGGCAGCACCGCAAGCAAGCCTGGCTACGAGGCTTGGCCGCCTTACACCCCGACCTCATCGTGGACACGGGCGACAACCTCGGCCATCGCGAGGGCCTCACCGGGTTGCGCCGGGCGTTGGAGGCGTTCCGCGGCACCCCCGGCGTGTACGTGAACGGCTCCAACGACTATTTCGCACCGCACCCGCACAACCCGCTGCGCTACTTCACCGGCCCCTCCCGGCATTCGAAGACCGCCGAACGGCTCGACACCGCTTCGATGGAGCGCTATTTCGACGATCTCGGCTGGGTCGGCCTCGACAACACGGCGGCCGGCCTCGACGTGCGCGGCACGCGGGTTGAGTTTCTTGGTGTGGACGACCCGCATCGCGGATTCGACCGGCTTGAGCTCGTCGTGGGCGCGCTCGATCAGCTGCGCGAAGAGACCGCGTTCGACGACGACGAGGAGGCCGAGCGAGACCTGCCGGCCATCACGATCGGCGTCACCCACGCACCATACCGGCGCGTCTTGAACTCGTTCGTCACGCACGGCGCGCAGGCGATCTTCGCGGGGCATACGCACGGCGGCCAGATCTGCCTGCCGTTCTTCGGCGCCCTCGTGACCAACTGCGACCTGCCGCGCCGGCAGGCCAAGGGCCTCAGCCTGTGGCGCAACGGCTTTCGCTCCGCCTACCTGAACGTCTCGGCGGGCGTCGGCACCTCCATCTACGCGCCCGTGCGATTTGCCTGCCGCCCGGAGGCAAGCCTCGTCACGTTCGAACCCGGCGAGCGCACCCGCTAAAAGGGCGCATGTGCTCAAGGCACACGGCGCGCACACGGCGCGCACGCGCCGGAAAAACGCAATCGCCCGAGGATTCACCCACCGAGGCGCGCACTCGTCAGAAGGCACACCAACTTGAGGGCACTCCCACCAGAAGGCGTATCGGCCAGCACAGCAGCGGCGGGTACGGCCGGGTCGGCGCACCGTGTATTCTTAGGTGGTCCGCCGCGTGAGACGGGCATCGGGGTGTGGCGCAGCTTGGTAGCGCGCCTCGTTCGGGACGAGGAGGCCGCAGGTTCAAATCCTGTCACCCCGACCAGTACGGCAGCCGCACTGACCGCGAGGCGGGCGCTGCGATACCGCCGGCCCGCAGACCTCTGATGCGCCCCCGCCCGCAGTCTTCGCAATCAGACGACATACGCGACGCTACCCTGGCCATACGACGGGCAGCAGAAGGATGCCGGGCTCGCCACACGACGCGCACGACGCAAGACGCGGGCCGGCTCCGGCCACAGGCGGCCTCAGCCGCAGGTCGAGGCCGGGGCTGGAGCACCTTCGACAACACGACGGTGGAGGGAGCACGTGGGCAAACGAGTCGCGAAGGCCGCGCGCCGCATCGTCACGGCGTTGCCGACGATCGGCATCATCGTCGACGCCCGGGGGCGGGTCGTGAAGGCGTCGAAGCCGGCGAGGGCTGCCCGGCTCATCAGGCATCGCCGCCTCGCCGACGAGCGCCTCGCAGCGCTCGTGCGGCAGGCGCGCGCCGCCGGCCACACCCAGGAGCTGTCGGTCGCCGTGCCTAGCGCCGTGCCCGGCAAGACACCGGCGCACCTGAGTGTGCGGGCCGTGCCGGCAGACGGCCACGGCAACGTGGCGATCCTGGCCGACGACCGGAGCAGGCAGCACCGGGTGGAGGCGATGCGGCGCGACTTCTTGGCCAATGTCGGGCACGAGCTGAAGACCCCGATCTCGGCGGTGGGTCTCTTGGCGGAGGCGCTGCAGGCCGCCTACGACGACCCGGCACGAGTGAAGGGCTTCGCCGCACGGCTGCAGCAGGAGTCGGCGCGGCTCGGCCGGCTGGTGCAAGACGTGCTCGAACTCTCCCGCCTAGAATCGACGGATGCCGACGAGGCTGCCCGGCCGTGCCGCATCGATGGCGTCGTGGCCGCCGCGGTCGACGCCGTGCGGGTGCAGGCACAGGCCGCGCGGGTTCCCCTCGTCGTGGGCGCGCCGACCGGCGCCTGGGTGTTCGGCGACCCCCGGATCCTCGCGACGGCCATTTCGAACCTGCTCTCCAACGCGATCCGCGTCTCCCCACAAGGGGAACCCGTGAGCGTGGTGACGGCCGTCGAACACGAGCTCGTGACGGTCGCCGTGAGCGATCACGGGCCCGGCATCGCCGAGACAGAACTCCCCCGCGTCTTCGAGCGCTTCTACCGCACCGACCGTTCGCGATCCCGCGACACCGGAGGCACCGGGCTGGGTCTCGCCATCGTCAAGCACGCCGCCGACACGCACGGCGGCGACGTGCGTGTCACCTCGTCACCCGGCGAAGGATCGACCTTCACCGTGCGCCTGCCACTCTCCGACCCCGACACCACCGGCGACAAGGATAACGACGAGGACGGCGCGGGCAACGGTGGCGACACGGGCGCAGGCGGCAACGACGACGAGGGTGACGGCGCGGGCGCAGGCGACACCGGCACCGGCACCGGCACCGGCACCGGCGACACCGGCACGGACGCAGACGACGGCGGTACGGGCGCACGCGGCGCCAAGGGAGCGGGCGCGAACGACCACACCGAGGAGGCGCGATGACGCGTCTGCTGGTCGTCGAAGACGAGAAGGCGATCGCCGAGCCGTTGGGCTACCTCTTGGAACGCGAGGGCTACACGATCACGTCGGCCGCCGACGGGCCGGCCGCACTGGCCGCGTTCCGCGACCGCGGCGCCGACCTCGTGCTTCTCGACCTCATGCTCCCCGGCATGTCGGGCCACGACGTGTGCCGCACGATTCGCGCCACATCCCGTGTGCCGATCATCATGCTGACGGCGAAAGACTCCGAGACCGATATCGTCGTCGGGCTTGAGCTGGGCGCCGACGACTACGTGACCAAACCGTATTCCAGCAAAGAGCTTCTGGCACGCATCGCGGCGCTGTTGCGGCGCGATGCCGGCGGCCCGGGGTTCCCGAAAGAGGATGCCTTCGAGGGTGGGGCCGGCGGTGCGCAGGCCCGCGACCCCGACACGGTGGCCGCACACGGCATCCGGCTGGATGTCGCCTCGCACACCGTGCTCGTCGAGGGCCGCGAGACGCCCATGCCGCTGAAGGAGTTCGACCTGCTCGAACTGCTCTTACGCAACGCCGGCCGGGTGCTCACCCGCGGACAGTTGATCGACCGGGTGTGGGGCAGCGACTACCATGGCGACACGAAGACGCTCGACGTACACATTCGCCGGCTCCGCTCCCGCGTCGAACCCGACCCTCGCTCGCCGTGCGTCATCACGACCGTGCGCGGCGTGGGCTACCGCTTGAACCCCTGACGTCCGGCACCGGCATCCCGATCCCGCCCCGCCTGCCCCGTCAGCGACACCGCTCGGCCCTCGCCCCGGCGTCTCCCTCACCATTGCTCGCCCCCGCACGACATTGCCATCGCCTGTTCACCGCCCGTTCACCTCTGCGCCATAAGCCGTTCACGACGCCCGATTAACGTCGCAGACAGGTCGGAAGACGGCCCCGTGAGACCCGGGCACGGGCCTCGCGCCCCCTCCCACGCGAAGGACGCACTGTGAGACTCACCATGATGCCCGGCGCCGTCGGCGCCGTGACGTTGGCCACGGCGCTGGCCCTTACGGGATGCTCCGCGGGCGCGGGCGCCGCAGGCGGCGCCGGCACCCAGGCGGCACACTCCACCGGCGACACCGCGGCGACGACTTCGACACTCGGCGGCACGATCACGGCCGGTGGCTCCAGCGCCCAGGCCAACGCCCAGGCGGCCTGGACCGCCGCGTTCCAGGCCCAGGCGCACGGCGTCACCATCAACTACGACAAGTCACAGGGCTCGGGCGGCGGGGTCGTCAACTGGCTGAACGGGTCGTACGACTTCGCCGGCACGGACGCCGGGCTCACCCCGGCGCAACAGAAGCAGTCGCAGAGCATGTGCGGGGCGGGCGGCGCCCTCAACCTGCCCGTCTACCTGTCGGGCGTGGCGGTCGTCTACCACCTGCCCGGCGTCACGCTGCGACTGACGAGCGCGACCGTCGCGAAGATCTTCACCAAGAAGATCACGCGCTGGAACGACCCCGCGATCGCCGCCGACAACCCCGGCCAGAAGCTGCCGGACGAGTCGATCACCGTCGTCTCCCGCTCCGACGCTTCGGGCACCACCGCGAACTTCACGAACTACCTGCACCAGGTGCAGCCGAAACTATGGCCCTACCCGGCAAGCACGACGTGGCCCGTGAAAGGCACCAGCGGCCAGCAAGGCGGCTCCGGCGTCGTGGGCACGGTGCTCTCCGGCAAAGGCACCATCGGCTACGCCGACCACAGCTCGATCGGCCAGGCGGCCTCCGCCGCCATCCAGGTGGGCTCCGGGAGCACCTTCGTCGGCTATTCGCCCCGCGGCGCGACCCGCGCGTTCGACACGGCGGCCCGGCCCGCGCCGCAGACCTCCGGCGACCTCTTCACCGACATCGACTACACGAAGATCACCTCGGCTAACGCCTACCCGATTCCGCTGCTCTCGTACGACGTCGTCTGCACGAGGCTCGCGAGCCCGGCGCAGGCGAAGCTCACGGCCGCCTACCTGTCGTTCGTGGCGAGCGACACGGGGCAGAAGGTCGCCGCCAAGAACGCCGGCTCTGCCCCGCTGCCCGCGAGCATCCAGCGACAGATCGCCCACAGCCTGGCGTCGGTGAAATGACGACCACCCCTACCATGACGGCGCCGCACCGGGTGCCACGGCCCGGCGAAGGCCGGCCGGAGCCCGGCCGCAGGCGGGCCGGCGACACGGTCTTCCGCTGGTTGACGACCGGGTCGGCCGCCTCGATCATCGCGATCCTGGCCGGCGTCACCGTGTTCCTCATCGTCACGGCGCTGCCCGCCCTCACCGCCGACTGGCGCACGGCGCCCGCGCTGGCCGGCGGCACGACGGGCGGCGTCGGGTCGTTCTGGCGGTACGTGGCGCCCCTCTTGTGGGGAACCGCCTGGTCGTCGCTCCTCGCCCTCATCCTCGGCACGCCCGTCGCCCTCGGCATCGCGCTCTACGTCTCGCATTACGCGCCGCGCCCGCTCCGGCGCGGCCTCGGCTACCTCATCGACCTGCTGGCCGCCGTGCCGTCGGTCGTCTTCGGGCTGTGGGGCATCTTCGTGCTGCGCCCCGCCATTCTGCCGTTGCAAGACTGGCTGAACCACAACCTCTCGTGGATCCCGCTCTTCGCCGGGCCCGTCTCGAAGACCGGCTCGACGATGCTCGCGGCCGCGATCATTCTGGCGGTGATGATCATCCCCATCATCAGTTCGATCGCCCGCGAGATCTTCGCGCAGACACCCCGCCTGCATGAGGAGGCGGCTCTCGCCTTGGGCGCGACGCGGTGGGAGATGATTCGGCTGGCCGTGCTGCCGCAGGCGCGACGCGGCATCGTCAGCGCCACCCTGCTGGGCCTCGGCCGGGCGCTCGGCGAGACCATGGCCGTCGCGCTCATCTTGTCGCCGTCGCTGCTCTTCTCGGTGAAGATCTTGACCGACACGGCCAACCCGCAGACCGTCGCCGCGAACCTGGCGCTGAACTTTCCCGAATCGACCCCGCTGCAACGCGACGCCTTGATCGCCACCGGGCTCGTGCTCTTCATCATCTCGTTCGCCGTGAACGCCCTCGGCCGGCTCGTCGCCGGGCGAGCCGAAACCGGCCGACGAAAGCGCGGCGCGGCATGATCACGGCGATCGCGGAGACCCCACACCAGGCCCCCCACCGTGACGTGCGGCCACAGGCTCCGGCCCGCCTCACCGCTCGCACGCTGCCCTACGCCGCCCGGCCGTCCATCGTCGCGGCGGCCACAGTGCTCGGCGCCGCCGCCGTTTTCGTCGGCGGGGCCAGCATCGCGGGCGGGCTCGCCCTGGCGGCCGTCGCCGGGACAGCGGGTGTCGTCGTCGCCTCCCTGGTCGTCGAGGGGCGTCGGCGCGCGACGGACCGGATGGTGCACGCGCTCATGACCGCCGCCTTCGTGCTGGCCGTCATCCCACTCGTGTCGCTCCTCGCGACGGTCGTGAACAAGGGCTGGGCGTCACTGTCATGGCAGTTCATCACCCAGACCGGCGGCACGGCGTTCGACCCGACCACCCTGAAGGTTCTGACCACGGCCGGCGCCTGGCAGGCCGTCGTCGGAACCCTGATCATCACGGGCATCGCCGTGGCGCTCTCGGTTCCGATCGGCGTGCTCACGGCGATCTACCTCGTCGAATACGCGAACCCCCGAGGGTGGATGGCACGAACGACGACGTTCCTCGTCGACGTGATGACCGGCATCCCCTCGATCGTGGCGGGGCTCTTCGCGTTCTCGCTGGCGAGCCTCCTCGTCGGGCCGAAGGCGTTCAGCGGCTTCTCGGCCTCCGTCGCCCTGTCGGTTTTGATGATCCCCATCGTCGTGCGCTCCACCGAAGAGATGCTGCGCATCGTGCCCGACGACCTGCGCGAGGCGTCGCTGGCGCTCGGCGCCACGAAGGTCGTCACCACCCTGCGCATCGTGTTGCCCACCGCCGCCACCGGAATCCTCACCGGCGTGATGCTCGCCGTCTCACGGATCGTCGGCGAGACCGCACCCATCTTCATCGCCGCCAGCTTCACCGACAACTTCAGCGCAGACCCGTTCCACGGCCCCATGCAGACCCTTCCGGTCATGGCCTACGCGAACTACAAGTTTCCGGGCACCGACATCGCCGCCTCGTACCAGTCGGCGTGGGGGGCCGCCCTGCTGTTGGTGCTGCTCGTCGTCGCGTTGAATCTCGCCGCGCGCCTGACGGCGAGGCTCGTCTCGGGTGCCCGGCGCGGCCGCTCCAGCGCCCGGCGCACACCCGCCGAAGCGTCGATGCGCGACACGCACCCGTAGCCATCACCCGCGGCCGACCGACCACAGCCGACCGACCAGCCAGCCGACACGACGAAGGAGAAGCCCATGCCGACCCGCATCACCGTCACCGACCTCGAGGCCTCGTATGGCGACGTGGCGGCCATAACCGGCGTGAGCATGGCCATCGAGCCGTGCAGCGTGACCGCCCTCATCGGCCCGAGCGGCTGCGGCAAGTCGACGTTCCTGCGCACCCTGAACCGCATGCACGAGGTCACCCCCGGCGGCCGCGTCACCGGCCGCGTGTTGCTTGACGGAGACGACCTCTACGCGCCCGGCGTCGACCCGGTGCTCGTGCGCCGGCGCATCGGCATGGTCTTTCAACGGCCGAACCCGTTCCCGACCCTATCGATCCGCGACAACGTGCTGGCCGGCGTGCGCCTGGCCAGCCGCCACATGCCGCGCGGCGAGCAAGACGACCTCGCCGAGGAAGCCCTGCGCGCCGCAAACCTGTGGGAGCAGGTCAAAGACCGCCTGTCAGCCTCCGCCGCCGGCCTGTCGGGCGGGCAGCAGCAACGGCTGTGCATCGCCCGCGCCATCGCCGTGCAGCCCGACGTGTTGCTCATGGACGAGCCGTGCTCGGCGCTCGACCCCATCGCGACGCTGGCGATCGAAGAGCTCATCGTTCGGCTGAAGCAGGAATACACGGTCGTCATCGTCACCCACAACATGCAGCAGGCCGCCCGCGTCTCCGACCGCACGGCCTTCTTCACGATCGCCGGCACGGGCGAGGCCGGACGGCTCATCGAATACGACGAGACCCAGACGATCTTCACGCATCCCACCCAGGATGCGACCGCCGACTACATCGCCGGCCGCTTCGGGTGACCCTGGTGCCGTGCGCCCGGCTCGGGTTCCGCGCTCGTAGCCGGTCGCGTGTCAGGAGACCGGGATGACCAACGCGATGAGCCCGACAAGCACGGCCAAGACGAAAGCCAGCGCGCTGACCCGCAGCGCCTCGCGCTGATCCTGCTTACGAAAGCCGGCCTCGCGAACCGACTCCACGGCACCGAGTCGACCGAAATTGTAGAGGCCGCGGGTCGCGAAGCCCACGCAGAAGTGGAAGGCCGCCTGCAGGAACCCCTGCGCCGCAAGGAACGCGGGCAACACGGCAAAGAGGCGCCAGGGAGCGGGCCAACGCAAGGCGAACGCGACGACGAGGAAGACGACCGTGACCGCGAGGCCGACATACCCGCTCGCCCGTCGTTTTCGAATCTCGGCCGGCCCGATGTTGCACACCCCGGGCCGATATGCCGTCGCGCTCGTCATAATGCCAGTCTGAACCATCGAGACGGCGCCGTGCCGTGCGCCAACCTCGGTGCCTGTCGGGCGCCGAGCGCGACGTGGCCCTCGTCGCCACGGAGGAGCCACTCCGCAGGGCGTACGGCTAGGCGGTCAGTGTCTGCGACACGCTGTCGTAAAGTCGCCAGCCGGGCATTGCGATCTTCTGCACGTAGCGCGCCTCACCTGCTAGGCGGGTCGCCTGGCCGACTCGCGTCGAGGCACGGGCGAGGTCGACGGTGTACGGCGCGGTTTGGATGCCATTGTCGTTCGTCGCGACGAGGATGGTGCCGTCTTCGCACGGGTCGAGCGCCCGGATGCCGCCGCGCAGCGCGGGTGGCAGCTCCGACACCGCCGTGCCACACCAGATCAAC
>DASTNL010000243.1:0-4045 GCA_035720905.1 Microbacteriaceae bacterium | reverse complement strand
GGCTACGGCGTTGTCGCGGCATACGGCAACCAGCGCACGCCCGACGGCCAACCGGTGTTCTTCGAGTCCGGCATCCCGACGCACGGCTCCCTCGGCGCTTATCAGCCGCGCATCTACTTCGGCGAGAGCTCGCCGTCGTATTCCATCGTGGGCGGCACCAAGTCGGCGTCCAACCCGCAGGGCATCGAACTCGACTACCCGGCCGGCAGCGCGAAGGAGGGCGGTGAGACCTACACCTCCTACACGGGCAACGGCGGCCCGAAGCTCAACAACGTCTTCAACAGGCTCGTCTACGCGCTGAAGTTCCAAAGCGAGCAGATCCTGCTTTCCAGTTCGGTGAATAACCAGTCGCAGATCTTGTACGACCGCAACCCGGCGAAGCGGGTCAAAGACGTCGCGCCGTATCTCACCATCGATTCCGACCCGTACCCGGCCGTGATCAACGGCCAGGTCGAGTGGATCATCGACGGGTACACGACGAGCGACAACTACCCTTATTCGCAGGAACAGAGCCTCAGCCAGACAATCAGCGACGTCTCGACGCCCTCCGCATACGCGCCACTCGACGACGTGAACTATATGCGCAACTCCGTCAAGGCGACGGTCAACGCCTACACCGGCAAGGTGACGCTCTACGCGTGGGACCCTGGCGACCCCATCTTGAAGACGTGGGAGAAGGTCTTCCCCGGCACCATCAAGCCGGCCAAAGACATGAGCCCGCAGCTCATGGACCACGTGCGCTACCCGACGGACCTCTTCAAGATGCAGCGTGCCGTGCTGGGCGAATACCACGTCACAGACCCGGGATCGTTCTTCTCGCGCGAGGACGCATGGGTGACCCCGCCCGACCCGGTATCGTCGACGACCTCGTCCGCGAGCCTCGCCGGTACGACGCAGCTGCAGCCCCCTTACTACCTGACCCTGCAGATGCCGGGGCAGAAGAAGCCCGCCTTCTCGCTGTACTCGACGTACATCCCGCAGGCCACCGAATCCTCCACCCGCAGCGTGTTGCGCGGCTACCTCGCCGCAGACGGCGACGCGGGGGGAACGCCGGGCAAGATTGCCGCGGGCTACGGCAAACTGCGCCTTCTCGGGCTGCCGACGAGCGACAACGTGCCCGGGCCCGGGCAGGTCGAGAACACCTTCAGCTCCGACCCGACGGTGTCGCAGCAGCTGAACGTGCTCCGGCTCGGTAAGACCGACGTCATCAGCGGCAACCTTCTGACGCTGCCGGTCGGTGGCGGCCTGCTCTACGTGCAGCCGATTTACGTCAAGTCGACGGGGGAGACCAGCTACCCGCTCCTGCAGAAGGTACTCGTCGCGTTTGGCGACAATGTCGCCTTCGAAGACACGCTCGACGGCGCCTTGAACAAGCTGTTCGGCGGTAACTCGGGGGCGAGTGCCGGGGACACCGGCGTCGTCGGCAAGACCGGCGGAACCTCCGAGGCCCCCTCGACCGGATCCTCGTCGGGCACCTCGGGTTCGTCGGGCACCTCGGGCAGCGGTGCGACGGGCGGCGGTTCCGGCCAGGCTGCGGGCGGCACGACGCTCACCGACGCCTTGGAGGCGGCCAAGCAGGCGATGATCGCCCGTAACGACGCGTTGAAGAAGGGCGATTGGGCGGCGTACGGCAAGGCCGACAGCCAGCTGACGCAGGCGATCGACCAGGCCCTGGCGGCAGACGGCGCGATCGGCACGGGCAGCTCCTCGGGCAGCACGTCTTCCAACGGCCAGTGACCAGGGCCGGCCGAGATGACGCCACGCCGTAGCGCGGGTCCGGGGGGCCCGCCGAGGGCGTTGCCGGCCCCACCCGACTTCGAGGTGGGCCGCCGCCTGCGCCCGGTCGCGAAGGTGCTCCCCGCGCGGGCCCGGTCTCACAACCGGGCGCTCGTGCTCCAGACCCTGTACCACGGCACCGGCCTCAGCCGGGCGGATCTCGCCCGGGCGACGGGGCTGACCAGGGTCACGATCTCCGACCTCGTCGCCGAGCTTCTCGACGACGGCCTGGTCGTCGAGAAGGGGCCTCGTGACGAGGCCCGGCCGGGCAAGCCTGCCGTCCTCCTCGACATCAACCATGACGTGGCCCAGATCATCGGCATCGACCTCAGTGAGGACGTCGTCTTCCGCGGTGCCGTGCTCGGCATCGACGGGCAGGTCGTCGAACGCGCACAGACGGCGCTGGACGGCGCGGTCGGTGAAGAGGCCCTCGGCAAGGTACTCTCCCTCGTCGACCGGTTGCGCGGCCGGTCGACGAGGAGGCTTCTTGGCATCGGCATCGGCACGCCCGGCGTCGTCACGCCGGAGGGCCTCGTCGACTCGGCGCCCAACCTGGGGTGGACGCGCCTTCAGCTGCAAGAGACCGTCACGAGCTACACGGGCACTCGCAGCTACGTGGGCAACGACGCGAACGTCGCCGCCCTGGCCGAATACGGCTTCGGCCCGGCCGATGGCGACATGATCATGGTGAAGCTCGGCCACGGAGTCGGCGCCGGGCTCATCGTCTCGGGCTCGCTCGTGTGGGGCAGCCGGTATGCGGCGGGCGAGATCGGGCAGATCACCACGGTGGGCGAGGCGAACGGCACAGCGAAGGCTCTGGAGACGGTCCTCGCGGTGCCGCGCCTGCGGGAGGCCTTGTCGGTGCCGGGTGCCTCGGGCGACGGAGTGCTCGAAGACGCGGGGCGCCGGCTCGGCGAGGCTCTCGTACCCGTCGTCGGTGCCCTGAACCCGGCGGAGGTGGTCTTGAGCGGGCCGGAAGACCTGGTCGAAGGAGTCTTTCTGGCCGCGGTCCTCGACACCCTTCGGCGCCAGACGATGAATGGCTTCCATACGGGCGTGACGGTGCGTATGACGAGGCTCGGTGCGGACATCGTGCTGCGCGGTGCGGCGGTTCTGGTGCTTTCGCGGGAGCTAGGTGTTTCCTGACGGCGCCACTTGTCGCAGGTCGGCGGTCGGCATAACCTGACAACGGATGGCCGAAGGAGGTCACGATGCCCGTCGTCTCACTCAAAGAGATCGTCACCCGATCGTTCGAAGGCCACTACGGGGTTCCGGCGATCAACATCGTCAATGATCTGACTCTGGAGGCGGTTCTCGCGGGCGCCGTCGAGGCTCGCTCGCCGCTCATCGTCCAGACCTCCGTCAAGACAGTGCGCTCCATCGGCGCCGACGTGCTCTTCGGCATGTGGCGCACGATGACGCGCGGCATCGAGGTGCCGGTCACGCTGCACCTGGATCACTGCCCGGACCGCACGGTCATCAGCGAGTGCCTTCGGCGGGGCTGGAACTCGGTGCTTTTCGACGCCTCGACCATGCCTGTGGAGGAGAACCTGCGGCAGACCGTCGAGGTGGTTGCCGAGGCGCGTGAGTACGGGGCGCACGTCGAGGGTGAGATCGAGGCGATCACCGGCGTCGAAGACGGCATCGGCTCCGACACGGTCGCGCATCGGGAGTCGCTGGAGACGGCGTTGCATTTCATCCGCACGACGGGGGTCGACGTCTTCGCACCTTCGATCGGCAACGCGCACGGCGTCTACAAGACGACCCCGACGCTCGACACGCAGCGGGTCAGCGACATCACGCAGGCCACCGGCGTTCCGGTCGCCCTGCACGGCGGCAGCGGCATGACCGACGAACAGTTCACCGAGCTCATCTCGCGCGGCTGCGCGAAGGTGAACATCTCGACGGCGTTGAAGATCACGTTCATGAAGTCGAGCCTTGAGTTCTTGAAAGAGGCCGAAGAGCGCGACAAATGGGATCCGCCCTCGCTCTTTCGTCACGTGAGGGAATCGGTCGTGGCTCTGACGCGAGGGCTCGCAACCACGTTCGGCAGCGCCGGTAAGGCGTGGTGACGCGTCGTGGGTATCTCGCGCCTCATCATCTTCGACTGTGACGGCGTGTTGGCCGACACCGAACGGGCCGGCCACCTGCCGGCGTTCAATCGCACCTTCGAGGAGTTCGGCGTGCCGATTCACTGGAGCGACGCCGAATACGCGCAGCGGGTGAAGATCGGCGGCGGCAAGGAGCGCATGCTGAGCGTCTTGACAAA
>DASTNL010000242.1:0-11009 GCA_035720905.1 Microbacteriaceae bacterium | reverse complement strand
CCCGGCCGACTCCAGGTCATCGGCGCCGACCCGACGGTGCTCGTCGATGCCGCACACAATCCCGGTGGCGCCGCGAGCCTGGCGGCGGCACTCGACGACTACTTCCACCTGGGGGAGATCGCGGTCGTGTTCGGTGTGATGGCCGACAAAGACCTTCCCGGCATCCTCGACCACGTGGGGCCGCACGGCAGCGTCTTCTTCGCCTCACAATCCCACTCGTCCAGGGCACTCGGGCATTCCGATCTGGCCAGAAAACTCGCGAGCCGCCTGGGCGACCAACGTGTCCACGACGCCGGCGACGTCGCCGACGCGCTCGAGGCGGCACGCGCCTGGGCGGGCGCTGCCTCGGGCCGCGCGGTTCTCGTCACGGGGTCGATCGCACTCGTCGGCGACGCGTTGGGTGTCGCTGCCGAGCATGGCTGGTTGCGGGAGACGGGGGTCCGCGCGTGAGGGGGCGTCGGCGGCCGGCGAAGCCCCGCTCGGCCCAACACAGCCTCGCCCAGATCGTGCTGGGGTTCGAGGTCGTCGTCGTCTTCCTGGGCATGCTCGTCGTCTTCGGCCTGAAGGCTCTGCCGCCGGCGCAGGCCTTTCTCGTCGGGGGCGCCGTGATCCTCGTCATGCTTGTCGCGCTCGTGTTGCTGCCGCATCGCATCGCGTACGTTCTCGGCTGGCTCACCCAACTCGCGGTGGTCGCAGGCGGTTTTTTGATCGGCATGCTCTTCGTGGTCGGCATCATCTTCACCGCGATTTGGACCTGGTGCATGGTCACCGGTATCCGCTTGGATCGCGCCGAGGCATGAGCGCCCGCGACGCGCTGTCTTCACCCATCCGCATAGCGATCATCTTTGGAGGAACAACCTATGGGCAACGATGAAGAGGAAACCCTTGTGCTCGTGAAGCCAGACGGCGTGGCGCGCGGGCTCACCGGCGAGATCTTGCGCCGCATCGAGGCGAAGGGTTACCGCATCACGGGCCTGACGATGCGCCTGGCCGACAGAGACCTCCTCGCCCGCCACTATGCCGAGCATGTCGGCAAGCCGTTCTACGAGCCGCTCGTCGAGTTCATGCTCTCGGGCCCGATCGTCGCGGCGCGCGTACGAGGCCACCGTGCGATCGCAGGGTTCCGCTCGCTGGCCGGTGCCACCGATCCCACGGCCGCCGCACCGGGCACGATCCGTGGCGACCTCGGGCGTGACTGGGGCCTCGCCGTGCAACAGAATCTCGTGCATGGCAGCGACTCGCCGGCCTCTGCCGCACGGGAGCTCGCCCTCTGGTTCTGAGCGGGGCGGGCGGGCGCCGCGCCCGGTCAGCTCGGTCGGCGGCCCGCCTGTGCCGGTGTCAGAGCCGATGCAGCCAGTCGAGTTGGATCTGGGCAAGCACGGCGACGAATGCGTAGCTGAGCAACACGATGACGGGTGTCCAGCTGTACAGGGTATGGAACACGCGGCGCGCCCGAGGCGCGAGCGGGATGTGCCCCGACGAGAGGTTGTGAAGCGTCAAGGCCCAGAACGTGGGGATCGTCACCGCCCACGTCACCATGCACCACGGGCACAGGACGAACAGGGCGAACACGCTCTGCCAGATGAACCACCCGACCAACACGACCGCGGCCAAGACGAACAGGTTGAAAAGCAGCCAGAACCAGCGTGGCAGTCGGGCTCCGGCCAAGGTGGCCACCCCGACCGTTATCGGCACCGGCCAACACATGAGGCCTAGGACCGGGTTCGGGAACCCGAACACCGAGCCTTGCCATTCCGTGAGGTTCTTGGAGCAGCCGACCAGCACGCTGAAGTTGCAGTTGAGTTGTGCGTGGGGGTTTTGCAACAGGGTGAACTTGTCGTTCGTGAGCAGGAACGCCGCCGCCAGTCCGATCGTGCCGGCCACGATGAGAAAGATGGCGAGGGCGGTCGGTTTCTTGACGGTTCCGGGCTCGGGCACCCTCGGATTATGGCACAGCGACATGAGCCGCCCGTCGGTCTGCGCCTCGATCGCGTGCGATAATGATGCCAGTCCGTCGGGCCGCGCCCGGTCGGACTCCGAGAAGGCTTGACGGGTTGATTCCCGTGTCGACCGGCGCACGCCGGCCGAAGAAGACGTCGATGATGCGCTGCGGCCCGGGCCCACCAGCCCGCCGCACGACGCGACGCGCGGCACATGCAGGCCGGCGCGCAGAGAAGAGGAACCGGAGCCGGGGCGCGGCCCCTCCGGTCGGGGAGTGCACCAGAGATGGTGGAGAAGAACAAAGACCGCAACACGACAGACGAGACGAACAACGGGGCGGGGGAGCCCAGGGGCTTCGGCAGGCTCTTCGGGGGGCACCGTTCGGCCAGGCGCACTGCACGGCGCGTGAGCGTGGCGAGCCCGGGCCGAGACTCGGAACCTGCCACGGGGCGGCCGGGCACGAGACAGGCCGAGGCCGCACCGGACGACGGCGAGACGCGCCAGGCGGCCGTCGAGGGTGAGGATAGCGTCGCGAGAAGCGGCGCCGGTGTGGGGCGGGCACGGGGCGACGCGGCGGCCGAGGGGGGCCGAGCAGCCGCCGACGTGCCGGGCGGGCCTCAAACGAACGATCCGACGGCTGACGGCATGCAAGCGGGGGCCGCGAGCGCGAGCGATGCGGACGGTGACGTTGTGGAGACGAACGACACGGGCACGAATGACACGGGCGGGGCCGACGCGGCGCAGGGTGACGCGCGGGGCTCGGATGCCCTCCTGCCCCAGGTGACTCGCCCCGACGGCCTGCCGCCGGCGACGATCCTTTTCATGGCTCCCGAAGTGCTGCCCGGCTGGCACGAGGCCGACGGCGATCTGGAGGAGCCCGAGACCTCCCACCGACGCCGCTCCAGGCACCGTTCGGGCCGTGACGACCGCGACGGCGACCGGCCCCAGCCCGGCCGTCGTGACACCGATCGGCAGACGCGCCCGCTCATCACCGAGCCGCAGAAGATCAAGGGCTCGACCCGTCTCGAGGCGAAAAAGCAGCGCCGCCGCGACGGCCGCGCCGACAGCCACCGTCGCCAGGTGATCACGGAGGTGGAGTTTCTCGCCCGGCGCGAATCCGTCGATCGCGCCATGGTCGTGCGAGAGAGACAAGACCGCATCCAGATCGGCGTGCTCGAAGACGGCGTGCTCGTCGAGCACTATGTCGCGCGCTCCCAAGAGGCATCGTTGATCGGCAACGTCTACCTGGGGCGCGTGCAGAACGTGCTGCCCAGCATGGAGGCCGCGTTCGTCGACATCGGGCGGGGTCGCAACGCCGTGCTCTACTCCGGCGAGGTCGACTGGCAGGCGGCCGCGGAGCGCCTCGGCTCCGATAAGGCACACCGCATCGAGAACGCGTTGAAGCCGGGCGACACGGTTCTCGTGCAGGTGACGAAAGACCCCGTCGGCCACAAGGGGGCACGGCTGACCAGTCAGGTCTCCCTGCCCGGCCGCTATCTGGTCTACGTGCCGGGCGGCTCGATGAACGGCATCAGCCGCAAGCTTCCCGACACGGAGCGGGCCCGGCTGAAGAAGATTCTGAAGGCGCTGTTGCCCGAAGACGCCGGCGTGATCGTGCGTACCGCGGCGGAAGGTGCCACGGACGATCAGCTCACCCGCGACGTGGATCGCCTGCGCGGGCAGTGGGACGCGATCAGCGCGCAGGTGCAAGGCGGCCAGGCCCCGCTGCTCTTGCACAGCGAGCCCGATCTGCTCATCAAGATCGTGCGCGACATTTTCAACGAGGACTTCCACCGTCTTGTCGTGGATGGCGATGAGGCGCGAGCCACCATCGAGCATTACCTTTCTCAGGTGGCGCCCGACCTCGTGGAGAAGGTCGAGCGATACGACGGTGACGACGACTCGTTCGACCACTACCGCATCGCGGAGCAGATCGAGAAGGCGCTGGAGCGCAAGGTCTGGCTGCCCTCCGGCGGCACGCTCATCATCGACCGCACCGAGGCGATGACCGTCATAGACGTCAACACGGGCAAGTTCGTCGGCTCCGGTGGAAACCTCGAAGAGACGGTCACGAAGAACAACCTCGAGGCGGCCGAGGAGATCGTGCGGCAGCTGCGGCTGCGCGACATCGGCGGGATCATCGTCGTCGACTTCATCGACATGGTCCTGGAGTCGAACCGCGACCTCGTGCTGCGCCGCCTCGTCGAATGCCTGAGCCGGGATCGCACCAAGCATCAGGTGGCCGAGGTGACCTCGCTGGGGCTCATCCAGATGACGCGCAAGAAGATCGGCCTCGGCCTGCTCGAGACCTTCGGCGAGCCGTGCGAGGTCTGCGCGGGCCGCGGCGTCGTCGTGCACCACGATCCCGTGTTGAAGCACAAGGTGCCGGCTCAGACGAAACGCAAGGCCTCGTCGCGGCAGGCCGCCGCGAAGACGACGCACGCCTTGACGGAGAAGGCCAAGAAGGGGCTGGCACAGATCGCGGCGAGCACCCTCAGCCACCCGTCGGGCACGGCGGAGGACCAGATCGCAGAGAACGAGACGGGCGGGGCGCGGCACGAAAGCGAGCAGGCCGTCGCCATTCTCGATATCCCGATCGCCCCGAGCCGGCGCCGGCAGCGGGTCAGCACCTCCGAGGCGGAGCATCTGCTCGACTCGGTGCTCGACGCGTTGCCGCAGCCGAAGAAGGCGACGCCGCCCCGCACGAGGCGGCGGGTCACCACCGGGTCATTGCATGTGGAGGCGGCGGGCGACGGGTCGCTCGACGAGTGAGGCGCCGGCACGCGCACGCGACGGCCGGTCTCGGCCTCTGACGCGCAGGCCGCTGGCGGCAAGGCGTAAGACGAGTTGCCGCCCGGTGACCTCGAGGGCTCCGGCCGACACCAGCTCGGCGTACGTCGACACCGGCACGTCGTAATGGTCGAGATCGAACGCGCGGCGGGGGATGCCGTGCCGTGTGGCGAACGTGTGCAGTTCGTGCAGGGAGGCGTCGCTGACGAGGTGGGAGAAGACCGTGCCGTGTGCCGGCCACAGCGGGCGGTCGATGAGAACGGTCACGCCATGAGTCTAGAGCGGCGCCTAAATTGACCAGCCGGATCGCTTTCCGGTAAAGTAGGCCGCTGGCGCGTCATGGCGGGGCATGTCCGCGTGGTGTCCCAGGCCGGGTCACGCAGGCCGTCGGCCTTCTGTGTCGAGGCTCGGGGTCGTCCGGCGAGGCCGAGAGATGAGTTCGAGGTGCGAAGGCACCCCGATGGCGTCAACCGAATTGAGTGAGGGTCTCGATCGTGTGGGTGAGACCCCGAGAGAACAGGTACGAAGTGGTCTATGCAGTAGTGCGCGCCGGCGGGCGACAAGAAAAAGTCGAGGTCGGCACCGTCGTGACGATGAATCGCGTCGAGGCCGACGAGAGTGGCACCGTGCGTCTGCCTGCCGTTCTGCTCGTCGACGGCGACACGGTCACCTCCGACCGCACGGTGCTGAAGAACGTCACGGTGACCGCCGAAGTCCTCGAGAACCTCCGCGGCAAGAAGATCGTCATCCAGAAGTTCAAGAACAAGACTGGTTACCGCAAGCGCCAGGGCCACCGCCAGGAGCTCACGCGCGTCAAGGTCACGGGCATCAAGTAGTCCCGCGGAAAGGGCATTGTCATGGCACACAAAAAAGGGGCGAGCTCCAGCCGCAACGGTCGCGATTCCAACGCGCAGCGGCTCGGCGTCAAGCGGTTCGCCGGCCAGAGCGTCAACGCGGGCGAGATCCTCGTTCGCCAGCGCGGCACGCATTTCCACCCCGGCGTGAACGTCGGCCGCGGCGGCGACGACACGTTGTTCGCGCTCTCAGCCGGTGAGGTGGAGTTCGGGCAGAAGGGCCGCCGCAAGGTGGTCAACATCGTTTCCGCCTGAACGCGGATCGTAGAGCAATCGCGCGCGGGGCGGGCTTCGGTCCGCCCCGCGCTTATCATCACCGGAGGCCGGCGGGAGGGTCATGGCGCATTTCGTCGACACGGTGACCCTGCACGTGAGTGCAGGAGACGGCGGCGACGGTTGCGTCTCCATCCGGCGCGAGAAGTACAAGCCCCTGGCCGGTCCTGACGGGGGCAACGGCGGGCACGGCGGTGACATCGTTCTCGCCGCCGAATCGCAGGTGACGACGTTGCTCGACTACCGGCGCCGGCCGCACCGGGCCAGCGACTCCGGAGGGTTCGGCATGGGCGGCGGTCGGCACGGGCAGCGTGGGGAAGACCTCGTTCTGCCGGTGCCGGTCGGCACCGTCGTCCGAACCGCCGACGGCACCCTTCTGGCCGACCTCACGGAGCCGGGCATGCGGGTCGTCGTGGCCGAGGGCGGCATCGGCGGGCTCGGCAACGCCGCCCTCGCGACGACGAAACGCAAGGCACCCGGGTTCGCGCTTCTCGGCACGCCCGGCTGGTCGGGCGACATCCTGTTGGAGCTGAAGACGCTCGCCGATGCGGCCCTTGTCGGGTTCCCTTCCGCCGGCAAGTCGAGCCTCATCGCCGCCCTGTCGGCCGCGCGCCCCAAGGTCGCGGATTACCCTTTTACGACCTTGCGACCGCATCTCGGCGTGGTCCAGGCCGGGCAGAGCCGCTACACGATCGCCGACGTGCCCGGCCTCATCGAGGGCGCGAGCGCAGGCAAGGGCCTCGGCCTCGAGTTCTTGCGGCATGTGGAACGCTGCAGCGTGCTCGTTCATGTGGTGGACTGCGCGACGCCGGAGGAGGGCCGTGACCCGCTGAGCGACCTCGACGTCATCCTGCGGGAGCTCGCCACCTATCCGGTCGCCGAAGGGCGCACCCCATTGGGCCAGCGGCCGCAGATCGTCGTCTTGAACAAGATCGACGTTCCCGAGGCCCGCGAGCTCGCGCAGTTCGTGCGCGGCATGATCGAGGAGCGCGGGTTGCCGGTCTTCGAGGTCTCGGCGGTGAGCAGAGAAGGCATCCGGGCCCTCTCGTTCGCGATCGCGGAGCGGGTGGAGGCGGAACGAGGCAGGCATGAGCGCCCCGAGCCGGCACGCATCCTCTTGCGGCCTCGGCCGGTGAACGACCCGGGCTTCACCGTGGTCCGCGAGGGCGGGGCGGAACCCGTCTTTCGCGTGCGCGGCGTGAAGCCCGAACGTTGGGTCGCGCAGACCGATTTCGCCAACGACGAGGCGGTCGGCTACCTCGCCGACCGGCTCCTGCGCCTCGGCGTCGAAGAGGCCCTGCTGGCCGCCGGCGCGGTCGCAGGATCGACCGTCGTCATCGGCCAAGGGGCAGGCGTGGTCTTCGACTGGGAGCCGGCCCTGACCTCCGCCGCGGAGCTCGTGACGGGCCCCCGCGGCACCGATGAGCGGGTCGAGGGGCGGGCGAGGGCGACGCATCGGGAGCGCCGTGCCGACTACCTCACGTGGATGGACGCGAAGGCGGCCGCCCGTGCCGAGCTCGAAGAAGAGCGCAAGGCCGGTATCTTCCCGCCTGCCGAGGCGACCGACGAGCCGTCGCCCGACACGGGGCCGGGAGCGTCATGATCCTCGAGAAGCGGCACGACGCAGCCCGGGCCCGGCGGGTCGTCGTCAAGGTGGGCTCCTCGTCGGTGAGCGGTGCCAACGCCGGGCAGATCGGCATGCTCGTCGACGCCTTGGCGGAGCGATACGGGGCCGGCGGCGAGGTCGTGCTCGTCTCCTCCGGGGCCATCGCGACGGGCACGCCTTACCTGCACCTCGACGATCGGCCGATCGACCTTGCCACGCAGCAGGCCGCCGCCGCGGTCGGGCAGAACGTGCTCATCTATCGGTACCAAGACAGCCTCGATCGTTATGGCATCCTCGCCGGCCAGGTGCTGCTGACGGCCGGCGACCTACAAGATCCGACAGCCCGAAGCAACGCGCGGCGCGCGATGGAGCGGCTGCTCACGCTGCGCATCCTGCCGATCGTGAACGAGAACGACACGGTCGCCACACACGAGATCCGTTTCGGCGACAACGACCGTCTCGCCTCGTTCGTGGCGACACTCCTGCACGCCGACCTCCTCGTGCTGCTTTCCGACGTTGACGCCCTGTACACGAGGCCGCCCGCCAAGCCGGGCGCACGACGCATCGACGTGGTCCGGTGTGCAGAGGATCTCGACGGCGTGGAGATCGGCGGCGTCGGCTCCGGCGTCGGCACCGGGGGTGCTGCGACCAAGGTGGCGGCGGCGTTGCATGCGGCCGAAGCCGGCACGGCGGTTCTGTTCACCTCTGCGGTGCAGGTGCGAGAAGCGCTCGCCGGCCGGGAGGTCGGCACCTGGTTCGTGCCCGCCGCACCGGCGCCCACGGGCGACACCGGCTCGCGGCTCGGCCGAGAACAGGGCCTGGCGGCCGGCGCCTCATAGAATAGGTGCATGTCCACGCCTGTCATATCCGACGCGGCCACGGCCGCTCTCCCGGGCCCCGCGGCGGGCACACTCCCCGCCGAGATCGTCGACCGGCTGACGCGGGCGAAGAACGCCTCGCGAGCCCTGGCAGCGGCGACCACCAGCACGAAGAACGACGCGCTGGCCGCGATAGCCCGGCGGATCGGTGAGGAGTCCGGGCGTATCGTGGCGGCGAACCACGACGACCTCGCCCGCGGCCGCGCCGACGGCCTGTCTGCGGGTCTCCTCGACCGGCTCACCCTCGGCCCGGCCCGCCTCGAGGGTCTTGCCACGGCCGTGCGCAAGCTCATCGACCTGGCCGACCCGGTCGGCGAGACGGTGCGCGGCCACGTGTTGCCCAACGGGCTCGTCGTGAGCCAGGTTCGCGTGCCGTTCGGCGTCATCGGCGCTATCTACGAGGCGCGCCCGAACGTGACGATCGACCTCGCGACGCTTGCCATCAAAAGCGGCAACGCCATCGTCTTACGCGGCGGCGGCGCGGCGAAGGCGACGAACGCGGTGCTCCTCGACGTGCTGCGGGGCGGCCTCACCGCGGCGGGCCTCCCCGGCGACGCGGTGCAGAGCGTCGACGACTTCGGCAGGCCGGGCGGCACAGCCCTGATGCATGCCCGCGGGTACATCGACGTGCTCGTGCCGCGCGGCTCCGCGGGACTCATCCAGACGGTCGTCACCGAGTCGAGCGTGCCCGTCATCGAGACCGGCGCCGGCGTCGTACACATCGTCGTCGACGCCTCCGCCTCCGAGAAAGAGGCGGTCGAGATCATCCACAACGCCAAGGTGCAGCGGCCGAGTGTGTGCAACGCCGTCGAGACCGTGCTGATCCACGAAGACGCCGCGGCACGGCTTGCCGCGCCCGTGCTCGACCGGCTCGCCGCTTCGGGCGTCACCGTGCACGCCGACGAACGCATCCGCAGCCTGTGGCCGAAGGCCCTCCCCATCACCGAGGAAGACTGGGGGGTGGAGCACATGGGGCTCGAGGTCAACGTCGGCGTGGTGCACGATCTCGACGAGGCGATCGCTCATATCGCCCGCTATTCGACGGGCCACACCGAGTCGATCGTGACAAATGACCTCGCCAACGCGGAACGGTTTTTAAACGAGGTGGATTCGGCGGTGGTCATGGTGAACGCCTCTACCCGATTCACCGACGGGGGAGAGTTCGGCTTCGGCGCCGAAGTGGGCATCTCCACTCAGAAGTTGCATGCTCGCGGGCCGATGGGGCTGACGGAGCTGACGAGCACCAAGTGGCTGGTGCGCGGCAACGGGCAGATCCGCGCCTGAACGACAGGCGCGTCGGGCAGGTGTTCGCCCGGTAGTGTTGTGGGTGGCACAGGCCGTGCCGAAGAAAGGATGCACACGTGCTAGCGACCGTGGTCTCGGCGGCAGCCGAACAGACCTTCCCGATGGTGGCGCCGATCTGGGTTTTCGGAGTTCTTCCGCTCGTCGTCTTCGCCGTTCTCGGCCTCATCATGTGGAGTTACCACGACGTGGCCAACCGGCACAGCCGTAAGGCGCGCGCCTACGCGGCCGGGCGGAGCGCCAACGGGCAGCAGCACTGACCTGTAAGCGATGCCACAGGAAGAGCGGCGTCCCCGTATCGGGGTGATGGGCGGAACCTTCGACCCCATACATCACGGGCACCTCGTGGCCGCCAGCGAGGTCGCGCGCTCGTTCGACCTCGACCAGGTGATCTTCGTGCCGACGGGCGACTCGTGGCAGAAGCGTCACGTCACGCCCAGCGAGCACCGCTACCTGATGACGGTTGTCGCGACGGCGTCGAACCCGCGGTTCACGACGAGCCGAGTCGACATCGATCGTGGCGGGCCCACCTACACGATCGACACCCTCCGCGACATTCACGCACGGCATCCCGACGCCGAGTTGTACTTCATCACCGGGGCCGACGCGGTCGCGCAGATCGTGGGATGGCACGATTCTGACGAGTTGTGGGGGCTTGCGCATTTCGTCGCCGTCACCCGGCCCGGCCACGAGCTTGATGTCTCGGTGTTGCCCGACCACCGCATAAGTCGCCTCGAGGTTCCGGCGTTGGCGATCTCGTCGACGGATTGCCGAAGCCGCGTGCGGCGGGGGTACCCTGTCTGGTATCTCGTGCCGGACGGGGTCGTTCAGTACATCGCCAAGCATCAGTTGTATCGGAGTGCCGCATGAGTGCCTGGGACCGCCCACCGTTGACGCGGCGGGAACTGCGGGACCGGGAGCGCCAAGAGGAGCGTCAGGCTGCCGAACGGGCCGGGAAAGACCCGGGCCAAGTCGGGCCCGACGATGCGGCCCGTGCCGTGCAAGAGGCCCGTGCTGCCGGGCCGGGCCATGGCCGTCGGGCCGCACACGCCGTGGGTACGTCAGACGCGGTTCCGCCTGCCCCGGCGAGTCGGCGGGCGCCCACTTCGGGGTGGTCTGTCCCTCGGGGCTCCGCCCGGCAGGCGACGCCGGATCCCACTACTGCGCGGGGCGCGGCTTCAGCGACGACGCGGGGCTCCTCTCCGGCGGCCGGCGGCATCCAGCCGGCCCGTCCCACGGGCGACGCTTCGCCGTCTGCGCTTCTCCTCACACGTCGTGCGCGTCGTGCGGCCGTGCTGGCAGATTCCGGCGAGGCTGCACGCCAGACGCCGGGTGGAGGCGCGCGCCTTCCTGGCGGCGAGGCGG
>DASTNL010000241.1:0-2729 GCA_035720905.1 Microbacteriaceae bacterium | reverse complement strand
CGATCACCGGCCGCGGCACGGTCGTCACGGGCCGCGCCGAGCGCGGGACCCTCGCCGTCAACTCGGAGGTGGAGATCGTCGGCATCCGCCCGACGCAGAAGACGACGGTCACCGGGATCGAGATGTTCCACAAGCAGCTCGACGAGGCGTGGGCCGGCGAGAACTGCGGCCTGCTCCTGCGCGGCACCAAGCGCGAAGAGGTCGAGCGCGGCCAGGTCGTCGCCAAGCCCGGCACCGTCACCCCGCACACCGAGTTCGAGGGCACGGCTTACGTCCTCTCGAAGGACGAGGGCGGGCGCCACAACCCCTTCTACACGAACTACCGGCCGCAGTTCTACTTCCGCACCACGGACGTCACGGGCGTCATCACCCTGCCGGAAGGCACCGAGATGGTCATGCCGGGCGACACGACCGACATGAAGGTCGACCTGATCCAGCCGATCGCGATGGAAGAGGGCCTCGGCTTCGCCATCCGCGAGGGCGGCCGCACCGTCGGCGCCGGCACGGTGACGAAGGTCGTCAAGTAGCAGCATCCGTCTGGGCCCGTCTGGGACACGACGTCGGGGCCGAGCCGCAGGGCTCGGCCCCTTCGCCGTCTCCGGGGCAGCCTCCGCCGGGAGGGCTCCCGCGCCGCCCGGGCAGGCGGACCGGGGCATGGGGAGTGCGACACGCCCGGGTTGCACGGTCCTGGGCGATGTGGCACACTCGTCTAGTTCGACATTTCGCCGTGACGCCTGCGTCACGGCGGATCACTGCCTGGCAGTGCATGGCCGGCCCGCAAGGGTGAGGTCAGGCCGCAGGCGGCAGAGCAGAGCCCCGGAGAGGCACCCCTCTCCTCCAAGGGCACAGCTTGATCGGCGGCCGAGACGCCAGGTCTCGGCAGCGCCGATGACGTGTGTCGCGGGGCGCCGGGGCCGGGCATCCGATCCCGGCCTTGACAGATGAACAGCGGTGGGAGAGCGGCGAAGGCCGCCGAACGCCACGCGCGTCCAATGCGGTCCCGGCCGTATGACGCCTGAGAAAGAGAGCGAGTCCGACATGGCGGGACAGAAGATCCGCATTCGCCTGAAGTCGTACGACCATGAGGTGATCGACACCTCGGCGGGCAAGATTGTCGACACCGTCACGCGGGCCGGCGCGACCGTCATCGGCCCGGTCCCGCTGCCCACCGAGAAGAACGTGGTCTGCGTCATCCGCTCGCCGCACAAATACAAGGACAGCCGCGAGCACTTCGAGAAGCGCACGCACAAGCGGCTCATCGACATCATCGACCCGACGCCGAAGGCCGTCGACTCGCTCATGCGGCTCGACCTGCCCGCCGACGTCAACATCGAGATCAAGCTCTGATCCGGCCGGGGGCACGAAGAGAGATGTCTGAGAACCTGACCAGGACCACCAAGGGCCTGCTGGGCACCAAGCTCGGCATGACCCAGGTGTGGGACGAGAACAACCGGGTCGTGCCGGTCACCGTCATCGAGGTGGGCACGAACGTCGTCACCCAGCTGCGCTCCGTCGAGAACGACGGCTACAGCGCCGTGCAGATCGCCTACGGCCGCGTCGACCCGCGTCGCGTCGACAAGCCGACCACAGGGCATTTCGCGAAGGCCGGGGTCACCCCGCGCCGCCATCTCGCCGAGGTGCGCACGGACGACGCCGCGAACTACAGCGTCGGCCAGGAGCTCACGGCCGACACCTTCACCGCGGGAGAGCTCGTCGACGTCGTCGGCACCTCCAAGGGCAAGGGCTTCGCGGGAAACATCAAGCGCCACAACTTCTCCGGCGTCTCCGCCTCCCACGGCGCGCACCGCAACCACCGCAAGCCCGGCTCGATCGGAGCCTCCTCGACGCCCAGCCGGGTCTTCAAAGGCTGGCGGATGGCCGGCCGCATGGGCGGTGAGCGCGTGACGGTCCTGAACCTCACCGTGCAGGCCGTCGACCTGGAGAAGGGCCTCCTGCTCGTCAAGGGAGCCGTCCCCGGAGCCCGCGGCCGCCTCGTCTTCGTCCGCAACGCAATCAAGGGAGTGTGACCGGATGGCTGCCACAATCGACGTCCTCGACGCACAGGGCGGCACGACCGGGTCGGTCGACCTGCCCGCCGCGCTCTTCGACGCGCAGACGAACATCCCGCTGATCCACCAGGTCGTCGTCGCCCAGCTGGCCGCGGCGCGCCAGGGCACTCACAAGACCAAGACCCGAGGCGAGGTCTCCGGCGCCGGCCGCAAGCCCTTCAAGCAGAAGGGCACCGGCAACGCGCGTCAGGGCTCGATCCGCGAACCGCAGATGACCGGCGGCGGCATCGTCCACGGGCCGGTGCCGCGCAGCTACGCGCAGCGCACCCCGAAGAAGATGATCGCGGCCGCCCTGTTCGGCGCGCTCTCCGACCGGGCCCGCGGCGGGCGCATCCACGTCGTCGAGACCCTCGGCGCCGGGGAGACCCCGTCGACGAAGGCGGCCGCCGCCCAGCTGGCGGGCGTCACCGCGGCAGGCTCCAAGAGGACCCTCGTCGTCCTCGCGGCCGAGGAGGAGACGGGCTACCGCAGCGTGCGGAACCTTCCTCAGGTGCACACGCTCACCTTCGGCCAGCTGAACGCCTATGACGTCCTCGTCGCCGACGACATCGTCTTCACCAAGGCGGCCTTCGACGCGTTCGTCGCCGCCCGCGCCGCGACCACAGCCGAGGAGGCCGGCAAATGACCGCCGTCAACAAGGATCCGCGCGAGATCATCCTC
>DASTNL010000240.1:0-4300 GCA_035720905.1 Microbacteriaceae bacterium | reverse complement strand
CAGCACGGTTTTGTCATGCCTTTCGCCCCGCCCGCACGCGGACGCCACGTGATTCTCACGTAGCACGGGGGAGGGCCATGCGCGACGACGAGGCGATGCGACGCGCCCTGGCCCTTGCGGCGAACGGACCCTCGACCGGCGTGAACCCGCGGGTCGGCTGCGTCATCCTCTCCCCCGACGGCGAGGTGGTCGCGGAAGGGTGGCATCGCGGGGCCGGCACCGCGCATGCCGAGGTCGACGCGCTCTCGCACTGCGCCGCCCCGGCAGGATGCACGGCCGTCGTCTCGCTGGAGCCTTGCAATCACACGGGCCGTACGGGCCCTTGTTCCGAGGCGCTCATCGCCGCCGGCATCCGCCGCGTCGTCTACGCGGTACCCGATCCAACGGCGCGGGCCGCGGGCGGGGCCCGGCGCCTCGCCGAGGCGGGCGTCGAGGTGACGGGCGGAGTGTGCCTGGCAGAGGCGGAGGCGTTTCTCGGCGACTGGCTCGTCGCCGCGCGGCTCGGCCGACCGTTCGTCACGGTGAAATGGGCCGCCAGCCTCGACGGGCGGGTGGCGGCCGACGACGGCTCCAGCCAGTGGATCACCGGCGGCCCGGCCCGCCGGCGGGTGCACGAGCAACGCGCGGCCAACGACGCGGTGATCGTGGGCACCGGCACGATTCTCGCCGACGACGCGAGCCTGACGGCACGGCGTGACGACGGATCCCTGCTGCCCGACCAGCCGATCCCCGTCGTCGTGGGCATGCGGCAGATCCCGGAGGGGGCGGCGGTGCGCCGGCACCCGCATCCGCCGATCTTCGCCGCGACCCACGACCTGAGGGCGCTCATCGGCCGGCTGATGGGGCTCGGCGTGCGCACCGTCTACGTGGAGGGCGGGCCGACCCTCGCCTCGGCGTTCATCCGGCAGGGCCTCGCCGACCGCTACCGAGTGTTCGTGGCGCCGACCCTGCTCGGCGGGGCGCGCACGGCGATCGGGGAGATCGGCGTCGCCTCGCTCGCGGCCGCGCGGCCGCTGGAATTCACGAGCGTGGAGCGGCTCGGCGCGGATCTCCTCATCACCGCTGTGCCGGCCGGTGAAACGGGTCGGGCGCGAACTGGCGAAGGCAAGCACTCGGACCCCTCCGTGAGCGAGGCTCGGCAGGCACGAACGATTGCCGGCGGCGACGAGGCGACGGGCGAGACGGCCGCGCGGCCGGGGAACGGCGGGTAGGGATGTTCACGGGCATCATCGCGGAGGTCGGCGAGATCACGGCGTTCTGGCGGCGGGACGACTCGGCGCGCGTCACGGTGCGGGCGCCGGGCGCCACGGCGGGCGCGAAGACGGGCCACTCGATCGCCGTCTCCGGCGTGTGCCTCACCGTCGTCAGTCGAAAAGGCGACACGTTTCAGGCCGACGTCATGGCGGAGACCCTCGCCGTCAGCACCTTCGGTGCAGCGCTCGGTGCGGCGCTCGGCACGGCAACCGGTTCGGCCGACCATCCGGCGGCGCACTCGATAACGGCCGTGCAGGCGGAGGCCGCCGACCAAGGGGAAGCACGCGCGGCGGCCGACACGACAAGCGGCGAAGAAGCGCACCCGGCGGCGGTCCTGACGGCGCGCCCGCCAAGTGGCCGGGGCCTGCCCGTCAACATCGAGTCGGCGTTGCGGGTCGGTGACCCGCTGGGCGGCCACATCGTGCAGGGTCACGTGGACGGCACGGCGACGCTTCTCACCCGCGCCGACGGCGTGCGCTGGCGGGTGCTGCGCTTCAGCCTTGCGCCGCGGCTCGCGCCGCTCGTCGCCTACAAGGGCTCCGTCGCGCTCGACGGGGTTTCGCTGACGGTCAGCGGAGTCGGCGACGACTGGTTCGAGGTGTCGCTCATTCCCGAGACGATCGCCGCGACGACGCTCGGCGCGCTTGCCGAGGGCGACTCTGTGAACCTGGAGACCGACATTCTGGCGCGACACATCCGTCGGTTGAGCGCCTTCGGCCGGCTCGCGGGCGACGACGAGCCCTGGGGCGCCCCTGCCGCCGGCACGGAGGCGAGCCGCGGGGGCGGCGGGGCACACGTGCGTGAACACGCCGGCGATGAGCCGGCAGGGAACGAGGAGAACCGATGATCGCGAAGATTCCGCAGGCGCTGGACGCATTGCGCGCCGGGCGCCCGGTGATCGTGGCCGACGACGAGAACCGCGAGAACGAGGGCGACGTGATCCTCGCCGCGCAGAGCGCCAGCCAGAAGTGGCTGGCGTGGACGGTCGCCCACACCTCCGGCTACATCTGCGCGCCGATGACGAACGAGATCGCCGACCGGCTGGAACTACCCGTCATGGTGCCGGCGAACGAGGATCCGCGCGGCACGAACTACACGGTCAGCGTCGACGCGGCCGACCGCACGAGCACGGGCATCAGCGCGAGCGACCGGGCGAACACACTGCGCACGCTGGCGGCGCCCGGCTCCACCGCGAGTTCGGTGCGCCGGCCCGGCCACATTCTGCCGCTGCGCGCCCGCGACGGCGGCGTGCGGGAACGCGGCGGCCACACGGAGGCGGCGGTCGAGCTTCTGAGGCTGGCCGGCCTCACCCCGGTGGCGGCGATCTGCGAGCTGGTGGCCGACGACGGCGAAATGATGAGGCTGCCCGACCTCGTGAAGCTCGGCGCGAGAGAGGGGATCCCGGTCGTCACGATCCCCGCCCTCATCGACTACCTGAACGCCCGGGAGAACCGCCTGGCACACGACACCACGGGAAACGCTCCGGCTAAGGCGGCGGCAGCGAGCGGCGCCACGGGCTACGCCGTCGTGACAGGTGCGCCTGTCACCCCAGAAGGGCACCTCGTGGAGGGCACCGGCGCGGCGGGTGCTCCACAGGCAACGGCCGAGGCGGCAACCGGCGACGACGCGCTCGACACGCCACGCGTTACGTTCCAGGTCGCGACCCGCATTCCCACCCGGCACGGCCCGCTGACGGTGCGCGCCTACCGAGACCGGGCAACCGGCGCGGACCACCTGGCGATCATCGCCGGCACCCCGGGCCGGCAGAGCCTCGTGCGGGTGCATTCCGAATGCCTGACCGGCGAGGTGCTCGGCTCGCTGAAATGCGAATGCGGCCCGCAGCTCGACGCCTCGCTCGACGCGATAGCCCGAGAGGGTGGGGTCGTCGTCTACCTGCGCGGCCACGAGGGCCGCGGCATCGGCCTCATCAACAAGCTGCGCGCCTACCGGCTGCAAGAAGACGGCCTCGACACGGTCGACGCGAACGTCGCCCTCGGCCTGCCGGTAGACGCACGGGATTACGGCGCGGCGGCGGCGATCCTCGCCGACCTCGGCATCGAGTCGGTGCGGCTCTTGACGAACAACCCCGAGAAGCAACGGCAGCTCGAGGCACACGGAATCCGGGTGGCCGAGCGCGTGCCGCTCGTGATCCCGGCCGGCCCCTACAACGCCGGCTACCTGGCGACGAAACGCGACCGGATGGGGCACCTGCTGCCGGCCGACGGCGAACCGGGCGCCGCCCCGACGCCGAACCGCGCCGCTCATCCCGCCCACACGCAAACAGCCTCGGTGGGCGACGCGGAGGAAGCGGCCCCGGCGGGCGACGCCGAGGCCATTCCTGCGGGGGCCGCGTCGGCGTGATCACATGCCGGGAAGGTTCGCCCCGCCACCTGCGCAGCAGACCAGGCCCGCAACCAGCGGGCGCGCCAACGAGGAGAGAGCATGAGTTCAGGGGGAGCGCCCGAGGCGCAAACGGTCGACGGCCGGGGGCTGAGCGTTGTCATCGTCGCCGGGAGCTGGCACAAGGAAATCGCCGACGGTCTCGTGGCGGGCGCCCGGCGGGCGCTCGACGCGGCGGGCGCCCAGCACCGGCTTGTGCAAGTGCCGGGCAGCTTCGAACTGCCGCTCGCCGCGAAGGCGGCGCTCACGGCCGGCGCCGATGCCGTCGTCGCCTTGGGCGTGATCGTGCGCGGAGAGACCCCGCATTTCGACTACGTCGCCTCCGCGGCGACCGACGGCCTCACCCGGGCCGCTCTCGATTGCGGCAAGCCGGTCGGCTTCGGCGTGCTCACCTGCGACACGGAGCAGCAGGGACTCGACCGCGCCGGGCTCCCCGGCTCGAAAGAGGACAAGGGCGCTCAGGCGGCCGAAGCCGCACTACGAATGGTGCAGGTGTTGCGCGGCCTCGCCTCGCGGTCGTGAGAGTCCGAGTCCGCCGCGAGTCGAGGCCGCACGCTTCGCCCCGGGTGCGCGCGATTGCGGCGCGCCCGGGCGTCCGGCTCAACAGGTGAGCTTGTAGCGCATACTGGCCAGTTCGGCCGTCAGC
>DASTNL010000239.1:0-6704 GCA_035720905.1 Microbacteriaceae bacterium | reverse complement strand
GACATGCTGGGCACGCTGAACGACATCCACGTCGAGTCGGAACAGCGGGAGGCGAACGGCCGGTACCTGGTCACGGCGTCGTACCGCATCGCACCGGTCGGCGACGGGCACGAGCTTCGGGCCGGGCACACGACGTTCGCCCTCGAGTCGGCGGGTGCGATAGCCGGCGTCTTGCCACGATGGCGCTTCGCCGTCAGCCCTATAGCGGTCGCGCGGGTCGCGGTGCGAGGCTCCACCATGTTCACCCTGGCGGGGCACACTCTCGACGCACGGGCCGCCGCAGGCGAGAGCAGGCCGGCGTTCTCCGCCGCCGGAGACTACCTGCTGCTCACACCCGCGAGCGTCAGCCTGCGCCACTCCAACCGCCTGACGACCGCCAGCCCGGTGCGCCTCGACGCCCTCACGCCGGGCGCCCTCGTGACGGCGACCGTCACCGCGAGGCCCACGCCGGAATTCACCGCACGAGTACGCGATCAGCTGAAAGGCTACCTCGACAGCTGCGCCGAGCAGACCGTTCTCCAGCCGGCGGGGTGCCCGATGGGCAAACCGATCGACAACCGCGTCGTGGGGTCGCCGACCTGGCACATCACCGCCTACCCGAAGGTCTCGCTCGTCGCCGGGCCCTCCGGGTGGATCATGCCGCCCACCCCCGGCCGTGCGGAGATCGACGTGCGTGTCCAATCCCTTTTCGACGGGTCTGTCCGCGACGAGCGTGACACGGTGGTGTTCCAGGTCTCGGTGCCGAAGATCGTGATCCAGCCAGACGGGTCACTGGCGATCTCCGTCGCGGGCTGAGCGTGACCACACTCCGACAACGCCGAGGGCCAAGACGAGCCCCGACAACGACGTGTAGAGAAGGAACAGCCACCCGCCGAGCTGCTGGTCGGCAACGGCGCCGAGCCCCCACGTGCGCCCCATCGCGGCGAACCAATCCGCCGCCCACAGGCCGTGCCGCAGCCCGACAAAAAGACCGAAGGCGACGCCGGAGGCCACGACGGCGGCCAACACGAGAAGCCTCGCCGGGTAGGCCGCCCGGTACGCGGCAGGGTCCCGGCCCACAAGCGACTGGACGAAGGCGTAGCCTGCGGCGAACAGCCACGCCAGACACACCTCATGACCGAGGATGCTCGACGCCGACCAGTCGAGCGCTCGGGTCGTCAGCCACACCCACAGCGAGGCGGCGAGGATGGCGCCGGCCACCGACGGCCGGGCGAGGAACGCGGCCGCGCGTGAGCGCACCCCGGCGACCAGCGCCCGGTAGGTCGGGCCCTTGCCGCCCAGCCGGCTGACGGTGAGCGCGAGCGTGAGCGGGGCCGCCGGAACCAGGAGGAGCGGCACGAGGAGCGCCTGCGCGGCCAGAACGGAAAGCTGCGCCGAGAAGAGGTAACGCCGGTAGAGCGCCGGGCCGCCGCTCGTGAGAAAGAGCGTCACGACGAGACCCGCCATCCACAGCACGGTGCGCCACGCCGGCCACCGCACGCGCGCCCGACGCAGCCGCATCACGCCGGCCGCGTACAGCACGGCCGCGACCAGCGCGGCGCTCAACCAGATCGCATCGGGCTGCAGCCGCACGAAGAAGCCCGGGCCCACCGCGTCAGGCACGGCGTCGCCCGTCAGAATCTGCGCCGGACTCGCGCCGGTCGTCGCCGTGCCGGCACCGGTCGGCTGACCGACGTATCCGAGCACCACGGTGCACGCGAGGGCGAGGCCGAGAGCCGCGGACGCGACGATGCGGCCGGCGGGCCGGCGCGCCGCAGCCGTGCCGGCGGCGACGACGAGGAACGCAGCCGCAGCGAGGGTCACGACTCCGGCCTTCGAGCCGAAGGCGCCGCCGACCGCCACGGCCGCGGCTATCGCACCCGAAGGGAAAACCACGAAGCAGGCGAGCGCCACGAACACGCCACGGCCGCGCCGGGCCGCGAAAGCGTTGTCGGCCGCGCCGGCCGCGCCGTCACCGCCCGCCCGGGCGAAGGGCGCCACCGCCGTGACGCCGCTCCATACGGCCAGCCCGACGAGGAAGGCGATCGCCGCCGGCGCCCCCACCTCGCGACCGGGGCTGCCGAGGGCATACTGCTGGCCGGCCAGGGGAGCGAGCGCGACGAGCGAAGCCGCGACGAGGAAGGCGACGCCCGGGCGCTGGCGCACCGCGAAACAGAGCGTCGTCACGACCGCCGCCGCGATGGTCGTCGTGAGCCACGATCTGCCGAGCCCCGTGTCGGTGACGAAAGAGCCGAGTGCGGCGCTGAACTGGGCGCTGGCAGGCGAGAGCCCGCTGTCCTCCACGAACGCCGTCAAGGCCGCCGCGACGCCGGCGAGCGTGAGGACGGCGGCGCACAGCCCGGCCGCCGACATCAGCCTCCCCGCCGCGCGGGCGGGCGCGACGCGGAAGGCGCTCAGAAGGCTTCCGAGCAGGCCGAATGCCGCGAGGCAGGCAACGAGGGTGAGTGCCGGCAAGCCCCAACCCAGGCCGCCGGCGGCGGTGCTCGCCCCTGCCGCCTGCTGAGAGCTGGGCGGTAACACCGCGTCGCCACCGACAAAGACGAGGGCGGCAGCCAGGCCGAGGGCCGCAGCGACGACGAAGACGACCGACTCGCCCTTCGCCAACGCGTGCATCACCGTCCAGCCTAAGGCTGCCGGAGAGCCCCGCGGCACCTCCGCCGGGCCGCCGGCAACGCCTGCCGGACGGCCGGCGGTGCGCGGCCGCACCGGCCGCAAGCCTTACTTGACCGCGGACTTCAGCTTCGAACCGGCGGTCAGCTTGACACGGAACCCGGCCGGGATCTGGATGGCCGCGCCCGTCTGCGGGTTGCGGCCGGTGCGAGCCGCGGTCGCGGTGCGCTCGGCTGCGAACCAGCCGGGAATGGTCACCTTGCCGCCGTCGGCGACGGTCGTCGCGATTGTCGCGAAAAGCGAGTCGACGACGCCCGCGACGGTGCTCTGGCTCTGCCCGGTCGTCGCGGCGACAGCGGCGACGAGCTCCGTCTTGTTCAATGATTTGTCAGCCATGGGTGTCCTCCTCGGACGTACTGTGCAGTGATCGTTCGACGGTGAGGCCACGATAGCCACGACGTCGGTCTTTAACCGGATCGAATGTACCAGAGATCCGCGTGATCGCACGGATCTGCGGGCCTTCGCGGCCGATTTCACACGAGCCGCCGCGCCTCGCCGCAAAGGCCTCGCACAACAAAGACGAAAGGGGCGCAGACCGAAGCCTGCGCCCCTTCGAAGTACGCCTCAGCGACCCCCGTCACCAGCTCGACTTGGTGATGCCGGGCAGCTCGCCGCGGTGTGCCATCTCTCGGAACCTGACTCGGGAGACGCCGTACTGCGCGAGCACGCCGCGCGGGCGGCCGTCGATCGCGTCTCGGTTACGCAGCCGTACCGGCGAGGCGTTGCGGGGAAGCTTCTGCAACGCCACCCGAGCCTCCTCGTGCGACTCGTCGCTGCCGGCCGGGTCGACGAGCTGCTTCTTCAACGCGAAACGCTTCTCGGCGTACCGCGCGACCACGGCCTGGCGCTGCTTGTTGCGGGCGATCTTGCTCTTCTTAGCCATAAGTCTTAGCGCTCCTCACGAAACTCGACATGCTTGCGCACCACCGGGTCGTATTTCTTCAACACGAGCCGGTCGGGGTCGTTGCGCCGGTTCTTGCGGGTCACGTAGGTGTACCCGGTGCCCGCCGTGGAGCGCAGCTTGATGATGGGGCGAACGTCTTGCGACTTGGCCATCAGATCTTCTCCCCACGGGCAAGAAGCTCGGCGACGACGGACTCGATGCCGCGCGCGTCAATGACCTTGATGCCCTTCGCCGACACCGTCAACGTCACCTTGCGCCTCAAGGACGGCACGTAATACGTCTTCTTCTGCACATTCGGGTCGAACCGGCGCTTTGTACGCCGGTGCGAATGCGAGATGCTGTGACCGAAGCCGGGCTTGGCTCCCGTCACCTGGCACACTGCGGCCATGGTTCCTCCATCGCTACCGCGGGGCACCGAAGACGCCCCGCCCAAGATCTCTTGTCGGCGCGACCCGCACACCAGAAACCCGAAGCAGAGGCCGCACGAACCGGGTAGAGGAGCCCACCCGGACAATCTCTTACCCTATCGCGCCGCCCACGCCCTGCACAAACCGTGGCGCGGTGCGATGCACGGGCGCCCACGGCGGCCCCGCCGGCGCAGCGCCGCCGTTCGGCGCGGTGCCGTTCGGCACGGCGTGGCACGGTGCCGGTACCGTTCGACGCGCCACCACGAGAGCCTCATGCCTGTGTCGCGGGGTCGGCGAGGCGGCCGTGGTCTTGCGCGCCCAGAACCCGCTTCGCCGCCCGTAGCACCACGTCGACAGATTCGGCCTCGCCAACGCTCACCCGGATGCCGTCGCCCGAGAAGGGCCGCACCGCCAGACCGGCATCGAAGAACACGTCGGCGGCCGCCTCCGTCGAGGACCCGGTCGGGAACCAGACGAAGTTGCCCTGCGCCTCCGGCAACTGCCAGCCCTGGTCCACGAGGTCGTGCCACATCCGGTCGCGGCGCCCGACGATGCGAGCGACCCGTTCCATCAGCTCGTCTTCCCGATCGAGGGAGGCGAGGGCACCTGCCTGCGCCTGAGCCGTGACGGAGAGCGGAATCGCGGCCGCCTGCGCGGCGCGGATGATCGCCGGGTGGCCGATCGCGTAGCCGATGCGCAAGGCGGCCAGCCCATACGCCTTCGAGAAGGTGCGGGCGATGACGAGGTTCGGGTGCCCGGCCACGAGGTGACGGCCGTCGACCGCGTCGGGGTCGGTGACGAACTCGTGGTACGCCTCGTCGAGAACCACGAGGAGGTCTTGCGGGATCGCGGCCAAGAAGCGGTCGAACTCGGCACGCCGCACGGCCGGCCCGGTCGGGTTGTTCGGCGAGCAGACGATGACGACCCGGGTGCGGCCGGTGACGGCTTTCGCCATGGCAGAGAGGTCGTGCCGACCGTCGGAATCGAGGGGCACAGCCACGCCGCGGGCTCCGGAGACGGTCACGAGGCCGGGGTACGCCTCGAAAGAACGCCAGGGGTAGACGACCTCGTCGCCCGCGCCCGAGGCCGCTTGAATGAGCTGGGCGAGCACCGCGACGGAACCGGCGCCGACCTGCACGCCATCCGCTTCGACGCCGAAACGTGCGGCCAGGGGCCCGCGCAGCGCCGCGGCGGTGGCATCGGGGTACCTGTTGTAGGCCGCGGCCTCGCGGATCGCCTCGACGACCCCGGGCAGCGGACTATACGGGTTCTCGTTGCTAGAGAGCTTGAAGCCGCCCGCCGGCGGCCTACGCCCCTGCCGGTACGCGGTGGCCGCCGCGATCGACGCGCGAAGCCTGACGGGTAACTGACCGGTCACGAACCTCACACTACCCGGCCGCTACTCGCTCGCCGCGCCACAGGCTGCCGCGTGCGGCACTCCCCGTGGCGCCCGTGGTCGCGGCCACCCGGTCGATGAGGGCGACGAGTCTCGGGTCGCCGGAGCGGTCCATGACCTCCGCCGTCTCGCGGTAACGCTCAAGATCGTGCGCGGGCAACGTCTCGCCGGCGGGCGGTGGCGCGCTGCCATAGATCCTCCTCGTCACGACGGTGCGGGAGAGCCCGCCCTGCCGGGCGCCCGCAGGCTCTCCCCCGAGGGCCGGAATGGGGTCTTCCGCGATCTCGACCGCAATGTTCGCCTTCACGTCAGGTAAGACGACCCCGCCGGTCGGCGAACCGAAGGTGACGACGCCGACGTCGCGGTAGCCGCCCACCCGCGCCACGCCGTTGACGGCGAGGCCGCCTTGCGAGTACCCGACGAGGGTCACGGGATCGCTGACGCCGACCCCCGACTCGCGCATCGCCTCCACCGTGGTGCGCACGGCGGCCGCGCCAGACTGGGCAACGCCGTGCACGTTGGAGGTGTTGTCGAACGGTTCCTTGCCGCCGCGGACGGCCATGTCTACCGTGCCGCCGACGTACACGATCCATCGGCTCCCACCGGCCGCGGTGGGGTATTCCTCAACCCGCACCTGCGGCCGGCCGGGCCCGGCCGCAGGCACCCGCCGGGCGAGGTCGGCGAAGCCGCGGGGCGGGAGGGCGGTCATCGTCTCGGTCTTCGTCACGCGAACGGGCGTCTCCCGCAAGAGCCCCAGCACGGCCGGCAGCCCGAGAAAGGCTCGGGCGGAGCCTGCCAGGCCGAAGAGCCCGGTGGCGTCGTCGTCGAGCAGGGCGGCGATCGGGCGTGGCAGGTGTGCGGCACCCAGCATGAAGTCGTCCACCGATGAGACGGCCAGCCGGAGAAGCGCGACGAACTCGACGGAGCAGATCAGCTTGCCCACCGGCCAGGACCGCGAAGCGGTATCCGGCGCCTCGCGGGCCGCGACACCGGGCCCGGCCGGGCCTCGGCGCACGCCGCGGGCGGCACGCAGGACGGCGAAGAGAGCGGCGAGCGCGGCGGCGCCGGGCAGAATATCGGCGACACCCGCGAGCGAGGCGACAAGGCCGAGCGGTGAGGCGAGGAGTGCGCCCGTTCCGGCGGCCGCCTGGGCCATAAGCGACCTGGCGAGCCCTGTGACGGCGCGTTCGACCCGGCCGTAGCCCTCGGCCGCCTCGGAGAGACGGCGGGCGAGGTCTTCCGCCTCGTCGCCGAGCCCCGCGACCGCGCCCAAGGCCCGGGCCACGTCGTCTTCCACGTAGCGCCGGCGGAACAGGTCGAGCGAGGG
>DASTNL010000238.1:0-4567 GCA_035720905.1 Microbacteriaceae bacterium | reverse complement strand
CGGCGTCGCCCGTTCGCGTCCGTGGAGCGGTGGCAGACGTCCTATGTGCCCGTGTATCTGGCCTGGTCGGTCGTGGTGGTGGCCGCGATTCCGCCGCTGTTCGCGTTCGCGTGAACGTCCTGGCCCCTCGGAGTTGTGGGTGCGCTCCGCGCTGCCGAGTGATTCTGTGCTGCTGAGTGGCTTTGTGCCGCCGGCGGCTTTGTGCTGCCGATTGTTCCGTGCCGTCGAGTTGCTCCGTGTTGCCAGGCTACTTCGTGGGATCCGGCGGCTCGGCGTCGCCGCCTCGCCCCGGGTCGTCCGGATGGGCGCGCCGCAGGGCGGCGAGGTCGTCATCGACGAAGGCGCGCAGCCGCTCGGCCCGGTTCCGGGCGTAGTCCGCCGAGTCTTGCGGGGTGTAGGAGCGCCGCCCGCGGGCGCGGCGCACGAGTTCGCCGCTCACCTCCCGCCAGGCCGCACGCTGGGCCTCGGTCACCTGCGCCGCGAGAAAATCGTCTTCCAGCGCGCGTTGCCTAAGGGCGTCGGCCAAGCGGTGGTGCACCTCCGGCCGGCGCCGGTGATCGAGCAGGCGGATCGCCTTCGAGCGCCCCACGATGTCTCCCGTGTCGGTCACGGTCACCTCGTCGGCCGTGCCGCCGGGCCGGGAGGGTGCCTGGTCCTCGCCTCGGGCCTCGAGACGGGCGGCGGTCGCGTCGTTCTCGTCCGCCAGCGCGAGAAGGTGTTCGTGGGCAGACTGCTTCAGCTCCTCCACGTCGAAGTCGGCGCGGTCGCGCAGGGCGTCGACGATCAGCTGGTTCTTGATTGCGAGGCGCACCGCGTAGCTGCTGATCAAGACGCCCTCCTCGACCACCGCCGTCACGGGGGCGAGCGTGCGATTCTTCGGCGGGACATAGGTTCCCACGTCGACGCGGTGCGACGCGTGACGCATCAACCGGCCGAAGAACCTCACGGCACCATTCTGCCGTGCGTGCGAGTGTGGTGGTGGGCCGCCTGCCCCGCGCCTGTGGCGAAGACGGGGCATGACGCCCGCTATTAAACGGAGTAGTTTCATTTTTAAGGGTTGAGGGTGATCCGGTCGGCCTGTGTGGGCGCGAGCCCGGCCGCGGCGGCGTCGAAGGGCGCCCTGGCCGTGCATCCGGTCGACGAGGGTCTCGTTCCGCCGTGTCTGAGGCCGGCGTTCTGCGTCGGCGTGGGAGGGGAAATGACAGAGGTACAAGACCTGGCGCGCTTCGTCGTCGGAACGAAGCTGGCCGATATGTCGGCGAAGGCGCTCGACCAGTTGAAGATCCGAGTCCTCGACACGCTCGGTGTCGCCATCGGAGCGCTCGACGCGACGCCCACTGTCGCGATCCGCGGCCTGACCGAGGAACTCGGCGGCAACGGCCAGGCGACCCTGATCGGCGGCGGCACGAGCGCCCCCGACCGTGCCGCCTTCTACAACACGTCGCTCAGTCGGTATCTCGACTTCATGGATGCGTTCCTCTCGCCGGGTGAGACGAACCATCCCTCCGACAACATCGGCGCCTGCCTGGCCGCGTCCGAGAGCGTCGACGCCCCGGGCAGCGAATTCTTGACAGCCGCCGCCGTCGCCTACCAGGTGCAAACGAGGCTGAGCGAGGTCGCCCCGGTGCGGGCGCACGGCTTCGACCACACCGTGCAGGGCGCCTACGCGGTGGCGGCCGCCGTCTCGCGTGCCCTCGGCCTCGACGCCGCGAAAGCCGCCAATGCGATCGCGATCTCTGGCACCGCCAACAACGCGCTGCGTGTGACCCGCACCGGGGACCTGTCGAATTGGAAGGGCCTCGCCTATCCGCAGGTCGCCAAGGAGGGCACCTTCGCGGCGCTCCTCGCACGAGCCGGCATCACCGGGCCTTCGCAGGTCTTCGAGGGTAACAAGGGCTTCAAACAGACAATCGCCGGGGACTTCAGCCTCGACTGGTCGAAGGAGAACCTCGAAGGCGTTCTTCGCACCATCATCAAGAAACACAATGCCGAGATCCACTCCCAGTCCGCGATCGACGCGGCCCTGGCGCTGCGCGAGAAGCCCGGGTTCGACCCGGCGAAGATCCGGGCGGTGCGCATCCGCATCTTCCAGGTGGCCTACGACATCATCGGGGGCGGCGAAGAAGGCAGCAAGCGCGAGATCCGCACCAAGGAGGAGGCTGACCACTCGCTGCTCTACATGGTCGCGGCGGCACTCCTCGACGGGGCGGTACAGCCCGCGCAGTTCGAGCCGAAGAGAATCCTCGCCTCCGATGTGCAGTCGCTCCTGGCGCGCACGAAGGCCCAGCCGGATGCCGGGTTCAGCGCCCGCTTCCCGAAGGAGATGCCGGTCGAGGTCGAGGTCGAGTCGGAGGACGGCAGCGTCGTGGCCGAGAGCCGCGACGGCTATCGGGGCTTCGTCAACGATCCGGTCGATTGGGACGACGCCCAGGCCAAGTTCGAGACCCTCGCGACCGATTTCGCCGGCCCCGCGCTGCGCGACGAGATCGTCGAATGTGTGCGCGGCCTCGAGAGGCGGCAGGTGCGCGACCTGACGGCGCTTCTGGCGAAGGTGTCACCCGTGCGGCGCTGACGCGCCGCTCCAGGCCCGGCCTCGCCCACAAGGTGACGTGCCGGGCGAGCAACGGGCCGGACCGAACGAGAAAGGGCCGGCCGAAGGAGGAGAAATGGCAGAGGAAACGAGTTTCAGCTTCATTCCACGGGCCTACCGGCCACCGAAGCCGCGCAGTTACGGCCTCACCGAGATCCGCGGGCCGTACTATTCGACCTACGGCACCAGGCATCTGACAGACGTGCTCGAGGTCGCCGGCCAGTGGGTCGACGGCGTCAAATGGGCGGGCGGCTCCTTCGCGCTCCTGCCCCGCGAGGAGGTGCGCAAGTTCAGCGACATCGCCCACGAGCACGACGCCTACATCTCGTCCGGCGGTTGGATCGAGACGGTGCTGCGCTACGGGCCCGACGCCGTCGACCACTATCTCAAAGAGGCGAAGGAGGTCGGCTTCGACGTCATCGAGATCTCGGCCGGCTTCATCGCGTTGCCCACCTCCGGCCTCATGCGCCTCATCGAGCTCGTCAAGAAGGCGGGTCTGAAGCCCAAGCCCGAGCTGGGCATCCAATTCGGCTCCGGCGGTGACTCCGGCGAGGAGGAGCTGGCGGCCGAGGGTCACAAGGACGTCGCCGAGCTGATCGCGCGCGCCAACAAGGCGTTGGAGGCCGGCGCCGAGATCATCATGATCGAGTCGGAGGGCATCACCGAGAACGTCGTGGAATGGAACACGGCGCCCGTGGGCCAGATCATCAACGGCGTCGGCATCGAGCACGTCATGTTCGAGTCGGCCGACCCGCCCGTCTACGAGTGGTACATCAAGAACTACGGCAACGAGATCAACCTCTTCGTCGACCATTCGCAGATCCTCCAGCTGGAGGGCCTGCGCCAGGGTATCTGGGGCAACAAGTCGACATGGGGCAGGATCATCAACCCGGCGCCGCGCGACTGAGCGACGCTGCCCACGACGGGAGGGGTTCGCCGGCTTCGGCCGGCCGGCCCCTCCCGTACGTTTCGGGCCGGTTCGAATCCCGGCGAGTCGGATCCTCGGGATGGTCCGTCTGCTGTGCGGTGTCGCCGCACGGGTGACGCCACCTGGCGTTCGCGTGACCTGGCTCCTGTGCGGTCCGGTGTTCGTGCGATTCTCGCGGCCGCGCGGGTCACGGCGTGGGGCGTCGTGCCACGACGGCGCGTGCGTGGCCTCCGGCTCTGCCGGCGTCAGGTGGTGAAGAGGGCCGGCCACCACGCCAGCGCGAGCGGGTAGCCCACGAAGGAAATGACGTCGAGCAGCGTGTGGGCGACGACGAGCGGCATCGTGCGACCGTGCCGGTGGTAATACCAGCCGAAGACGACGCCCATGACCGCGTTGCCGAGGAACGGCCCGAACCCCTGGTAGAGGTGATAGCTGCCGCGCACGAGGGCGCTTGCGAGGATGATGCGCCACGGCCCCCAGCCCACCCGTGGCAGGCGGGTGAAGAGGTAGCCGACCATGATGACCTCTTCTTGCAGGCCGCTGCGGATCGCCGAGAAGACGAGGATCGGCACGGTCCACCACAGCCAGTGCGTCGGTGCGGCGTCGACCGCGACGGTGATCCCGAGCGCGCGGCCCGCCGCGTACAGCCCGAGCCCCGGGATGCCGATCACGGCCACGAGCAGCACGCCGAGTGCCAGGTCGTGGCCCGGGCGTCGGAGGTCGAGGCCTATTCGCCGGAATCCAGACTGGCCGGGTGTCGGGGCGCCCTGGTCGGTCGGAGCCGTGCCCACGGCCCTGCTGGAGGTCGTCGTCATCGAGGTCGCCGTGCCCGAGACGGCCGCGAGGGTGCGCTCGCCGCCGTGCCGCGACGGCGCGTGCTGCCACAGCAGAAAGATCACGAGGGCGACGGGAAAGAGGTCGAAGACGATGCCGAGGAACTGGTCGCTGAAGTCGATCCACCCGACGCTCGACTGGGAGGCGTTCAAGGCGGTCGACTGCGCGGCGAGCGGCACGGGCGCGGTCAGTCGGGCGACGATCGTGAGGATCGA
>DASTNL010000237.1:0-12064 GCA_035720905.1 Microbacteriaceae bacterium | reverse complement strand
GCCGAGACAGACCTGACCGGTGCCGAGGCGAGGATCGCCACCTGGCGCGCCGGCCTCGCTCGCCGACACGACGCGGCGAGCGCCGAGCCCGCCGCAGGGGTGCTCGCCCAGGTGCGCCGGGCGCTCGCCGACGACCTCGATACCCCGGCGGCGCTCGCCGTCGTGGATGCCGCGGCCGATTCCGGCACCGACGACCCGGAACTTGTGGCAAGCCTCACCGACGCGCTCCTGGGCGTCCGGCTCGCCTGAGTCCGTCTAGCCCAGGCCTTCGCGCGGTGTCCGGTGTGGTCAGTCGCGGCCGCCGTGCCAGGGCTCGTCGCCTCGGCCGTCGTCGCCTCGCCGGCGCAGGTAGCGCTCGAACTCTTGGGCGATGGCGTCGCCGCTGGCGTCCGGCGATTCGACGGTGTCGCGTGCCTGCTCCAGCTGCTTGATGTAGGCGGCCATGTCCTCGTCGTCGGCCGCAAGCGCGTCGATCCCGGCCTCCCATGCGGCCGATTGTTCCGCCAGGTTGCCGTGCGGAATCGACACCCCGATGAGCTCCTCCAGTCGGCCGATGAGCGCCAGTGTCGCCTTCGGGCTCGGCGCGTTATGCACGTAGTGCGGCACCGAGGCCCACACCGAGACGGTCGGCAGGCCGGCACGCTCGGTGGCGTCGGCCAAGACCCCGAGGATCCCGGTGGGGCCCTCGTAGGTGCTGCGTTCCAGGCCGAACCGTGCCCGCACCCGGGCGTCGGAACTGGAGGCGAAAACCGAGATTGGCCGGGTGTGCGGCACGTCAGCGAGCATCGCGCCGAGCAAGATGACCCATTCGACGCCGGCCGTGAGCGCCGCGTCGACGATCTCCGCGGTGAACGCCTTCCAGTTGCGGGAGGGCTCGGTGCCGGAGAGGATGCACACCTCCGGCGCGTCGTGCGGCAGTGCGGCGGTGGGTGCCGGCGCCGAGAGCACCACCTCGGGCCAGTGGATGCTGCTGCGGCCGTCTTCATCGAGAGAGACGGTGGGCCTCGCGAATTGGAAGTCGAAATACGTTTCCGGGTCGACCTGTGCCACCGGGACGACGTCACGGGAGTCGCGGAGGATCCGCACCGCGGTCGACGCCGCATCGCCCGCGTCGTTCCAGCCGTCGAAGGCGACGACGAGCACGCGGCCTGCCGGGGTCCGGGTCGGGTCTTCCACTATGCGCCTGCCTCCGTCCGCGGGAAGTGGCGTGTCTTAGCCACGCCTCAAGAATACGGCCGAGTGGTGTCGGCCAGCGGGCGGCCGGGCGCCGGGCCATAGACTGGGGAGTTGTGACGCCCGCGACCGCACCCTCCGACCATCCGGGTCCGCTGCCGCAGGCAATCCTGTGGGACATGGATGGCACCCTCGTCGACACCGAGCCGTTCTGGATGAACGCGGAACGCGAGCTGACCGACCGGTATGGGGCCACCTGGACCGAGGAGGATGTGCTCCGCGTGGTCGGCGCCGGCCTCGGCACGACGGCCGGCCACCTGCGAGAGCGTGGGGTGCCGCTCGAGCCCGACGAGATCATCGACCGAATGACCTCGTCGGTGATCCAGGCGCTTGCGGAGGGCGAGATCCCGTGGCGGCCCGGTGCGCTCGAGCTCTTGCGCGAGGCGCGTGCCGCCGGCGTCAGCCAGGCGCTCGTCACGATGTCGATGGCGCCGATGGCGCACGCCATCGTGCACCGGATGCCCTTCACCGTCTTCGACACCGTCGTGACGGGTGACGCCGTGTCGAGGCCCAAGCCGCATCCGGACGCCTACCTGGCGGCCGCTGCGGCCCTCGGCGTCGACGCCGCGAGCAGCGTCGCGATCGAGGATTCCGTTCCCGGCGTCGCGGCCGCAGTCGCCGCGGGTGCGGTGACGATCGCGGTGCCGCACGTCACGCAGGTGCCCGAGTCCGCCGACCACGAGACCTGGCCGAGCCTCCGGGGCCGCACGCTCGGCGACCTTGGCGAGGTCATGCGCCGCCGAGGCCGCCGGTGACCCCCTCCGACGGCGTCTTCCTGCCGGGGGAGCGGGTGCAGCTGACCGGGCCGAAAGGCAAGCACCACACGATCGTTCTCGTCGCCGGCGGGCAGTTTCACACCCGCAAGGGCGTCGTGCACCACGACGATGTCCTCGGCCGGCCCGACGGGATCACCGTCACGACCTCGATGGGTGTCGACTACCTGGCGCTTCGACCCCTGCTGCACGACTTTGTCATGTCGATGCCGCGCGTCACGGCGCTCGTCTACCCGAAAGACGCGGCGCAGATCCTCGCCGTCGCCGACATCCATCCCGGTGCGCGGGTCGTCGAGGCGGGCGCCGGGTCGGGCGCCCTCTCGCTGTGGCTGCTGCGCGCGGTGGGTGCCGAGGGGCATCTCTTCACGTTCGAGCGCCGGGCGGAGTTCGCCGACGTCGCCCGCGCGAACGTCGCCAGCTACTATGGCGAGGCCCCGCGGGCCTGGAGTCTGACTCTCGGCGATCTCGCTCAAGAGGGCCCCGACGTGCTCGGCGAAGGCAGTGCAGACCGGGCCGTGCTCGACATGCTCGCGCCATGGGAGTGCCTGCCGGTCATCACCCGGCTCCTGCGGCCGGGCGGCGTTCTCACCTGCTATGTCGCCACCGTCACACAGCTCTCCAGGCTGGCCGAGGCGATCCGGCAGGTCGGCCGCTTCACGGAGCCGGAGTCGACGGAGACGATCCAGCGCGGCTGGCACGTCGACGGCCTGGCGGTGCGTCCCGACCACCGCATGATCGGCCACACCGGGTTCCTCTTGACGACCCGCATCCTGGCCCCTGGCACCGTGCCGCCGAGGCCTGGCAGGCTGGCCTCGAAGACCGCCTATGGTCCGGAGGACGTCGAGGCGTGGACGCCGGGCGCGCTGGGGCAGCAGCAGGTGAGCGCGAGGAGTATCCGTAAGAGGGCCCGCGCGGCGGCCGACGCGGCGGACAAGGCGCGCCACCCGTCTTCCTTGCCAGACTCCCCGGAGCCTCCCGGGGCCGGGTAGTCGCCTAGGCGCATCGTCTAGCATGGGATGCCGGGCGGCGCCACCCCGGGTCGTGCCAGGCAGTCAACGAAACGACAGTCAACGAAAGAGGAGCCGTGCGCAGAGCCGCTACCATCGTCGCCCTTGCCGGACTCGTGGCGGCGGGCCTGGCTGGATGCTCGTCGACCGCGTCGGCCGCGAACTGCGGTTCGGCCGCGGCGCCCGGCGCGGCCTCCGACACGATTCACGTCGCAGGCCCGTTCGGCACCTCGTCGCCAGAGGTCAGCTTCCCGACGCCGTTGAAGACCACGACCACGCAACGCACGATCCTCACCCCCGGCAGCGGGCCGCTTCTGCAAGACGGCCAGACGGTGGTGGGCGAGATCAGCATCTACAACGGCGCGACCGGGCAGCTGATGCCGCCCGCGTCATACGGTGCCGCACCGGGCCCCATAACCTTCAACATCGGCGGCACCCTCCCGGGCATTTCGAACGGTTTGCTCTGTGCCCGAGACCATTCGCGTGTCGCCATCGCGGTCTCGCCGAACGACGGCACGAAAGACGGCGCGACCTCCCTCGTCGTGGTGGTCGACGTGAAGAAGGCCTACCTGCCGCGGGCGAACGGCACCCCCGACGTGCACGTGCCGAACACGCCGCGCGTTTTCCTGGCGCCGAACGGGGCACCGGGCATCGTCGTGCCGAACGTGGCGCCCCCGAAGAAGCTCACCGTGATACCGACGAAGACGGGGCACGGCGAGAGCGTGAAGAAGGGCGACGCCGTCATCGTGCAATTCACCGGCGTCGTATGGAACGACGACAAGAACGTGTTCACCTCCACGTGGAACGGCAGCGGGGCGACCGCCATCGTCGCCGACTCCTCCTCCTCCGGCCCGCTCGCCGACGGCGTCACCCGCGGCCTCGCGCAGGCATTGATCGGGGCGAAGGTCGGTTCGCAGCTGCAGGTCACGGTGCCGCCGCGTCTCGGGTACGGCGCCTCCGGCTCGGCCGAAGCGCCGAAGAACGCCACCCTCGTCTACGTCGTCGACGTCTTGGGAATCCACCACTCGTCGTGACGCCCGCCACGCGCTCGAACGGGTGGGGCGCCGGCGCCGCCTAGGATATGTGCGTGTCCGCACACGCCTCGCGTGTCCCCGTCGAGGAACGCCTCTTCAGCGTCGTCCTGGCGTTGGTGGCGACCGAGAACGGTCTCACGCGAGACGAAATCCTCCGAAGCGTGCAGGGTTACCGGCAGCGGTTCGAAGAGGGCGGGGCGGGGCCGAGTCTCGAGCGGCAGTTCGAGCGTGACAAAGAAGACCTGCGCGACCTCGGCATCCCGCTGGAGGTGCTGGAAGAGCCCGGGAGGGCGGGCGACAACCACGGGCTGCGGTATCGGATCCCGAAGAAGCGTTACGACATGCCTTCCGACGTGGTCTTCACGGCCGAAGAGAGAGCCTTGCTCGCCTTGGCCGCGGCGGTCTGGCGCCAGGGCTCGCTCTCCGCACAGTCTCGTCGGGCCCTCACGAAACTGCGTGGCGTCGGTGCGGAGCCCGTCGAACCGCTTATCGGCCTGGCCCCGCGGCTGAACGCCCGCGAGGCGTCGTTCGAGCCGCTCAGCCGCGCCCTCGAGCGTCACCTCGCGGTGCGCTTCTCCTACCTGAAACCGGGAGACGCCGGGCCGCGCGCCCGTGTCGTCGAACCGCACGCCTTGGTGCAGCACCGCGGGCGCTGGCACCTTTACGGGTGGGATCGCGGGGCCGACGCGGTCCGCACGTTCCTTCTCACCCGCATCACCGGGCAGGTGACGCTCACCTCCGACGTTTTCGCCCCGCCGGGTGGCGACCCGGCCGGTCAGGCGCTTCGCGAACTAGACCTTTTGTGGGAGAGACAAAGCGCACGGCTCCTCGTCGCGGAGGGCAGCGAGGCCGCGCTGCAGCTCTCTCGTCGCGTCTCCCCGGCCCCGGCAGGCCCGGGCGGCGGCCCGGCCGGGCACGGATCCGTCCTTGCCGCGCACTACACCGACCTGCATGTTTTCGCCGACGAGCTGGCGGGGTACGGCCCGGAGGTCGTCGTCGCGGCGCCTCGGAAGCTTCGGGAGGCCGTCATCGGGCGTCTTCGAAGCGTTGCCGCCGCTCATGCGAAGGAGCCCCCGGCCGCGCCCGAGCGCCTGGCGCCGGTTCGGCCCCCCGCGGCCGCGTCGGCCGGTCATGCGACCGACCGCGTGGTTCTCCTCCTCGCCTTGATCCCGTACGTCTTGGAACACGGTTCCGTCACGGTGCCGGAGGCCGCACAACACTTCGGCGTCGCGGCGGAGCGCATCCGTCGGGCCGTACGGCTCATCGCGGTCTCCGGCGTGCCGGGGCAGTCGCGCCGGTACTTGCCGGGCGACCTCTTCGACATCGACTGGGACGACTTCGAAGATCACGACCGGATCGTTCTCACCCACCTCGTCGCAATCGACGAGGTGCCTCGTCTCTCGGCGCGTGAGGCGGCGGCGCTCATCGCCGGGCTGCAGTACCTGCAACCTTGGCTGGCCGGCGAGCAACGCGCCGGCGAGGCGAGCCTCATGGCGAAGCTGGTGCGCAGCTCGTCGGCCGAGCCGAGTGCGGTCGCGGTCGACGCGGGCGCGCCCGACGACCGGATCGGGCCCTTGCGTGCGGCGATCGAGCAGGCGAGGCAGGTGGAGTTCGATTACCACAGCGTGGGCGGCGAGACGATGAGGCGCATCGTCGACCCGCTGCGGCTCGATGCGATCGACGACGCCTGGTACCTGCGCGGCTGGTGCCACACCCGCCAGGCCGTGCGTACCTTCCGCCTCGAGCGGGTCTCCGGCTTGCGGGCGACGGCCCGGCCGACCGTGTTCCGTGCCGGCAGCTTGCCCATTCCGGAGCGTATTTTCGACGGCACCGGGGCGGATTTCGTGATCGACGTCGAGGTGGATGACGGCTATTTGCCGATGATTGTGGCCTACCTGGAGGCCGACACGCCCGTCGTGCGTCGCGGAGAGGCCTGGCGCACCACGGTTCGTGCCGCACACGTGCACGGCGTCAAACGCCTGGCGGCCAGGCTTTGCGGCCGGCTGCGTGTGATCGAGCCAGCCTCGGCGCGTCGGGCGGTCGCCGAATGGGCCCGGGAAGGCCTCGCAGGCTATGCCGTGCCGGCGCCTCCTCGCCCGCAATCGCCGTGACGCAAACGAGACGGATCATCGCGGTGCTTGCAAGGCTGCGGAGGATAGACTTCGCGTAACCACGGTTGTCTGCGACGACGCCACACACCACAAGGATGGCTCCATTGTTCGGTAACACATTCACGGGATGGCATCTCGTCATCATCTTGGCCATCGTGCTTTTGCTCTTCGGTGCCCCGAAGCTGCCTGCCTTGGCGAAGAGCGTCGGCCAGTCGATGCGGATCTTCCGCGGCGAAATGAAGAATCTTCAAAAAGACGAGGAGTCGGAGCGTTCCTCGACGTCTCAAGACGCCGGCACGACGCATCGTGAGAAGGACTCCGGCGACGAGAAGCCAGGCTCCTCGGCGGAGTAACCCCGGCAGTGGCTCGACATCACCGTCAACACGAGGGTGACCACGAACGGCGGATGTCGCTCGGCGATCACTTACGGGAGTTACGCAAAAGGCTGTTCCGTGCCGCCGCCGGCCTTATCGCCGGAGCGGTCGGGGGATGGTTCCTCGTGCCGTACCTCTTGGACGCCATGCGTGCGCCCGTTTTAGAGATCGCTCACCGTCACGAGTTAGCGAGCCTGAATTTTCCCAACATCACGAGCGCTTTCGACCTGAAGCTCGAGATGGCGGTCACGATCGGCGCCGTGATATCCAGCCCGATCTGGCTGTACCAGATCTTTGCGTTCCTCGTTCCCGGCCTCAACCGGCGCGAGAAGAAGTACGTGTTCGGGTTCTTCTTCAGCGCCGTGCCGCTTTTCTTCGCCGGCTGTTTTGCGGGCTGGTATGTGTTGCCGCACATCGTCGGCCTGCTCACCAGTTTCGCGGGCCGGCAAGACTCGACGCTCATCGATGCACCGACGTATTACGGGTTCGTCATGAAACTCGTCATCATCGTCGGCGTGGCTTTCGTGCTGCCGGTCTTCATGGTGCTGTTGAACTTCATGGGCATCTTGAGCGCGGCCGTGCTGCGCCGCTCCTGGCGGGTGGCGATGATCATCATCGTGCTCTTCACGGCGACGGCCACCCCCTCGGTCGACGTGGTCTCGATGTTCCTCCTGGCGGCGCCGATGGCGGTGCTGTATTTCGCGGCGACCGGCATCTCGATGATCCACGACCGTCGAGCGGCCAAACTCCGGGCCAAGCTCAGCGCGGAGCTGACCCCGTAGGCGGGTCGCGGGAACCACCTAGAGTGGGAGTGTGACCGGCGAGCCTTCACCCGCGCAGCGTTACGCCGCCGCCCGGAGCCGCACCCGCCACCCGGATGTCGCGCGTTTTGAGGAGCGCCTTCCGTTCGACCTCGACCCGTATCAGCGTCGTGCCTGCACGGCCGTCTCGGAGGATCGCAGCGTGCTGGTCGCCGCGCCGACCGGCGCGGGCAAGACGGTCGTGGCAGAGTTCGCCGTCTTCCTCGCGATGCAGACGGCGCGGCAGAAGGTGTTCTACACGACGCCGATGAAGGCGCTCAGCAACCAGAAATACCAGGACCTGTGTGCCGGCTACGGCGCCGATCGTGTCGGGCTGCTCACGGGGGACAGCAGCGTCAATCCGGGTGCCCGCGTCGTCGTCATGACGACCGAGGTCTTACGCAACATGCTGTACGCCTCCTCGCCTCTTCTCGACGGCCTGGCCTGGGTCGTTCTCGACGAGGTGCATTACCTCGGCGACCGGTTCCGCGGCGCGGTGTGGGAAGAGGTGATCATCCAACTCCCCGCCGAGGTGCGCACGGTCTCGTTGAGCGCGACCGTGTCGAATGCAGAAGAGTTCGGCGCCTGGCTGCAGGCGGTGCGCGGCGACACCGCCGTCATCGTTTCCGAGCGGCGCCCGGTGCCCCTCACCCATCACGTCGCCGTCGGCTCTCGCTTGACGGGGCTCTTCGAGGGTGGCAGCGCCACAGGCGTGGTGCGCCGCGTCAACCCGGAGCTTCTTCGGCTGGTGCGTGCCCGGGGTCTTCGGGCGGTCCCTGGCCGCCGCAGTGGCGGATATCGCGGCGCGGGCGCCCGACGTGCCGCGCACACCGGCTATGCCACGATGGTGCGACTCTTGGGCGACGAAGGCCTTCTGCCCTCGATCGTCTTCATCTTCAGCCGGGCGGGATGCGACCGTGCCGTCGAGCAGTTGGTGCGCGCGGAGGTGACGCTCACCTCCGAGGCGGAGCGGCGCGAGATACGGGAGAGCGTCGAGGCCAGGTGCCGAACCCTGCTCGACGAGGACCTCGGCGCGTTGGGCTATTGGGACTGGCTGAAGGCGCTGCAACGCGGCATCGCCGCACATCACGCGGGTCTTCTGCCGGCATTCAAAGAGACCGTCGAAGACCTCTTTCGCCGCAAGCTTGTGAAGGTGGTCTTCGCGACGGAGACGCTTGCCCTCGGCATCAACATGCCGGCCCGCAGCGTCGTCCTCGACAGCCTCGAGAAGTTCAACGGCGAGAGCACGGTGCCCGTCACGCCGGGGGAGTACACCCAGCTGACCGGCCGTGCCGGGCGGCGCGGCATCGACGACGAAGGCCACAGCGTCATCCGCTGGAGGCCGGGCCTCGATGCGCAGGCCGTCGCGTCGCTGGCGTCGAGGCGCAGCTATCCCCTCAACTCGAGTTTTCGGCCGACCTACAACATGGCGGTCAACCTCGTCGAGCGTTTCGGCCGCGAACGCACGCGCGAGGTCTTGGAGTCGTCGTTCGCCCAGTTTCAGGCCGACCGCACCGTGCGTGAGTTGGAGGAGACGATTCGTCAGCACGAGACGGCGTTGGAGGGCTATGCAGAGGCGATGCGCTGCGATCTCGGCGACTTCACCGAGTACGCCGCGTTGCGCCGGTCGTTGTCCGACGTGGAGCGGCGGGGGCGTGGCACGGCCGCCTCATCCGCCCCGGACCGCGCGAGAATCGTCGAGCTGCGCCAAGAGCTGCGACGCCATCCGTGTGACCGTTGCCCCGACCGCGAGACGCATGCCCGCTGGGCGGCCAGGTGGTGGCGGCTCGAACGACAGACGGCAGGGCTTCGGGAGCAGGTGGCCAGGCGCAGCGGGCGCATCGCCACGCTGTTCGACCGTGTGAGCGACGTGCTCGTAGACTGCGGCTATCTTGCTTCCGTCGCCGACGCGCAGGCGGGCAGCGGGCGCACGCTCGTGGCCACGGTGCACGGCAGGATGCTCGGCCGCATCTACGGGGAGCGAGACCTGCTGGTCGCCGAATGCCTGCGCCGCAACGTGTGGCGAGAACTCGACGCGGCGGCCTTGGCCGCCGTGGCGGCCGCGCTGACATACGAGCCGCGGCACGCCCAGGCCGAGCCCGACCCGCCCCCGCTGAGAGGCTCCCTGGGACGGGCGCTGGAGAAGACCCGGCAAGTGTGGGAGCGGCTCGATGACGTGGAGCGCGCACACCTCCTGCCCGGCACCCCGCCGATCCCCATGGGCCTGTGCCCGGCGATGCGGGATTGGGCTCGCGGAGTGGCATTGCGCCAGGTGTTGCGCCAAGCCGGGCTTGCGGCCGGCGACTTCGTCCGTGCCGCCAAGCAGGCGATCGATCTCTTGGGGCAGGTGCGGCTGGTCGCGCCCGGGCCGGTCGCGCGCACCGCCTCCGCCGCGATCGATGCTCTCGCTCATGGGGTCGTGGCGTACAGTTCGGTGCCGTGGTGACGACCGGTTTTGAGCGCACGCGGAACGGGGAAGACGCCGGCCTGCGGCGCCTGCCGCCGCCCCATCCGGGCGGGTTCGACCGTGTGGGCAAGAGGGCTGCCGCGAGGCCTCGGCCGTTGATGCCGTTGTGGATGGCTCTCGTCATGGCGGCCGCGGCCGGCCCCGCGTACAGCGCGGCCTTCCCGTCGCCCGGCCTCTGGCCGCTCGTCTTCCCGGCACTGGCGGCGATGATCCTCCCGCTCGTCGGGCGCCGGGCCGGCACGGCCGCGCTTCTGGGCTTCCTCTCCGGGTTCGGCTTCTTCCTCGTGCACGTGCCGTGGCTCACCTATTTCTTAGGGCACGTCGCCTGGTACGTGGCCGACGTGCCGTGGGTCGGCCTGTCGTTCGCGGAAGGGGTGTACTTCGCGGCGGCCGCGCCGCTCATAACGCTCGCCTTCCGTTGGCTGCCGCGGGTGTGGCCCTCGAGACTTGGCAGGCTGGGTTTCTTGCCCGTCGTCGTCGCGGGCCTGTGGACGGCCCGTGAGATTCTCGCCGGGTCGTGGCCGTACGGCGGCTTCGCCTGGGGCAGGGCCGGGCTGTCGCAGTCGCAAAGCCCCCTCGCGGGGCTCGCCGCGTGGATCGGCATCTCAGGCGTCAGCTTCGTGCTCGTTCTCCTCGTCGTCTTCGTCGTGCAGGTCTTCCTCGAGCCTGACGTGCGCCTGACCGGCCGCTTCGTGCTCTCGGTCGCCGCGGGAGCGCTCGTCTTCGCCGTGCCGGCCTGGCCCGTCGCGGTCGACGGCTACACGACCGTCGCCGCCGTCCAAGGCAACGGCAAGGCCGCCTACGCCGATCACGCGCCGGCCGGCAGCGTGCTGGTCAGTCAGGTCAACGCGACGATTCCCGTCCTGGATCGCAACGTTGACATGGTCGTCTGGCCCGAGGGCGGAAGCGACCTCGACCCGATGGCCGTGCCCGCGGCCGCGCAGGTCCTCGACCAGATCAGCGCCACCATGCAAGCCCCGATCGTCACGGGCACGATCACCAAGAGCGGCGGCCGCTACTTCAACTCGTCGATCGTCTGGCAGGCGGGGCAGGGCGAGGTGGCCCAATACGACAAGCGACACCCGGTGCCGTTCGGCGAGTACATTCCCGATCGGGCATTCTGGCACGCCGTGGCGCCAGGCTTCGTCGACCTGCTCACCCGCCAGTACACGCCGGGCACCCGCCCGAACGTCATGCCGGTCGGGAACATCGAGGCCGGGGTCGCGATATGCTTCGACATCGCAGACGACGGCCTCTTCGCCGACATGATGCAGGGCGGCGCCCAGATCATCCTTGCGCAGACGAACAACGCCGACTTCGGCCACAGCGACGAGAACGAGCAGCAACTGGCCATCGCCCGCATGCGTGCGATCGAGGGCGGGCGTTCCCTCGTCAATATCTCCACCGTCGGCCGCAGCCAGATCATCGGTCCGGACGGCCGCACGCTCGACGAGATTCCCGCCTACAAGCCGGGCGCCCTGGTCGACGCGGTGCCGCTTGCGACGGAGACGACTCCAGCCTCGATCGCAAGCGTCGAGGTCGGGTTCTTCGTCTCAGGCCTGGGCCTCGCCGGGGTTGTCGCGGCCGGGTTCTTCGTCGCCGCCGGGCGCGTCAGCCGACGGCGCGCCGCTCGCCGTGCCGCACGCTGACGGCCCACGCCCCGCTCAGTGCCGTCGCGGCTCATCAGGCGGCGTGCCGGACCTTCACCGTGCCCGCTGCGAGAGGCGTCGGGAGACGTGGCCGCGCGGCGCCTCAGGCGCCGACCTTGCGCCCCTTCGGCGCCGCCTTGCCGCGCCGGGCGCGCAGATAGGCAAGGCGCTCTTCGAGCAGCTCCTCCAACTCCGCCCGCGTGCGGCGTTCCATCAGCATGTCCCAGTGCGTGCGCACCGGCTTGTCTTTCGAGTGATCGACCTCCACCGCCTTGGCGCCGACCAGCAGCCGGGCCTCGTGCGCGCAGTGCTTGCATTCCCAGGTGTGCGGCGCCTCGGCCTCTGCGGAGAAGACGACCACCGTGTCCTCGCCGCACTGTGAACACCGATAGGTGTATTCGGTGCGGGGCGAGTAGACGACGCCCTCTTCGCTCTGCAGGCTCTGGGATCCGAGTCGCATGCCGCGCAAACTGCGATCTGCCATTGTGTGGTCTCCTTATCGCGATGCAACCTCTATTTATATCGAGCCAAGCTTGAGATTGCCTCACCACCGACATCAACAAACCGGTCGCCGGGAGTATTCGCGCTCTGTCCGGCCAGGCGCCCGAGACGCGCC
>DASTNL010000236.1:0-6073 GCA_035720905.1 Microbacteriaceae bacterium | reverse complement strand
CGCCCCCACGCGCCTAAGGGTGCCTTGTGGGACGAGGCGGTCGCTTACTGGGACACGCTGAGAAGCGACCCGGACGCGGTCTTCGACAAAGAAGTGGACATCGACGCCGACAAGCTCGAGCCGTTCGTCACCTGGGGCACGAACCCCGCCCAGGGCGTGCCCATGTCGGAGTCGGTGCCCGACCCCGACTCGTTCGACGACCCGAACCTGCGCTCCTCGGCGCAGCGGGCGCTCGAATACATGGACCTGAAGCCAGGCACGCCGATGAAGGGCATTCCGGTCGACGTCGTGTTCATGGGCTCCTGCACCAACAGCCGTATCGAGGACTTGCGTGACTTCGCGTCGATCATCCGAGGCCACAAGAAGGCGCCGAACGTGCGCGTGCTCGTCGTGCCCGGCTCCGCCCGGGTGCGGCTGCAAGCCGAGGCCGAGGGGCTGAACACGCTCTTCGAAGACTTCGGCGCCGAATGGCGCGCCGCCGGCTGTTCGATGTGCCTCGGCATGAACCCCGACCAGCTGCAGCCCGGCGAACGGTGCGCCTCCACCTCGAATCGCAACTTCGAGGGCCGGCAGGGCAAGGGCGGGCGCAGCCATCTGGTCTCCCCGCTCGTCGCGGCGGCGACGGCCGTGCGCGGCACTCTGTCGAGCCCGTGGGACATCGAACGCGACGACCTGTTGGTCGGCGCCGGAACGGAGGCGTGAGCGTGGAGAAGGTATCCGTCTTGACCGGGGTGGCCGTGCCGTTCCGGCGCTCCGACGTCGACACAGACCAGATCATCCCCGCGAAGTTCTTGAAGAGGATCACCAAGTCGGGCTACGACGACGCGCTGTTCTTCCGCTGGCGTCAAGACCCCGACTTCATCCTCAATCAGGAGCCGTATCGGGCGGGCAAGATACTCGTGGCCGGCCCGAACTTCGGCACCGGTTCCAGCCGGGAACACGCCGTCTGGGCGCTGCGAGACTACGGTTTCACCGCGGTCTTGAGCCCTCGTTTCGCCGACATCTTCCGCGGTAACTCCGGCAAGCAGGGCCTCGTGACGGGGCAGGTGGCGCAGGAGGACATCGAGCGGTTGTGGGAGGCCATCGAGGCCCGGCCGGGTGTCGAGGCGCGGGTCGACCTCGTGGAGCGCACCGCGACGGTGGGCGGGCTCACCGTCGACTTCCAGATCGACGACTACATGCGCTGGCGCCTCATGGAGGGGTTGGACGACATCGCCCTGACCCTGCAGCACGCCGACCAGATCACCGCCTACGAGAAGACCCGCGCCGCGTGGCGGCCGAGCACGTTGCCCGCGTTCGTCGAGAACTGACGGGCCGGATCCCGGCGCCCGCCTGCGCCCTCCACGTTCCGGGCCGGGCGGGCGCCGTCTGATCCACGGCGGCTCGCGGCGTCTTCGCAGGCCGAGACCCACCCGCCGATTACACTGGATGCGGCGCGGGCGACCTGAAAACGGGCCGTGCGGGTCGGACCTCCTTACTCAACAGCCGGCAGGGTGCATGCCCGCCGTCGGCGATCATGCCGGTGGAGCAGAGTGAACACACTAACCACGCAGACCCTCCGGACCTCCGCGGCGCGTCTGGCGGCGCCCGAAGTCGTCACGATCCGTGGCGGCCGGCCTCTCGAGGGTCGGATCGGCGTGCACGGCGCCAAGAATCTCGTCACCAAGGCGATGGTCGCCGCCCTGCTCGGTGACGGCCCGAGCATCCTGAAGAACGTGCCCGACATCAGCGATGTCCGCATCGTGCGCGACCTCTTAGAGGTGCACGGGGTGCAGGTGAGTTCTGGCCCCGAAGGGGTTTTGACGCTCGACCCGTCGGCGGTGGAGAGCGCGCATATCGCCGATATCGACGCGTACGCGGGCTCCAGCCGCATCCCGATCCTCTTCTGCGGCCCGCTCCTGCATCGCCTCGGCGAGGCGTTCATTCCCGACCTTGGGGGGTGCCGCATCGGGGATCGGCCGATCAATTACCACCTGGACGTGCTGCGCAGTTTCGGTGCGGTCGTCGAGAAGCTGCCGAGCGGCATCCGCATGACCGCCCCGAACGGGCTCGTCGGCACGAAGGTGCAGCTGGCATATCCGAGCGTCGGGGCGACGGAGCAGGTCCTCCTGACCGGCGTGCGTGCCGACGGCATCACGGAGCTGCGGGGTGCCGCCATCGAGCCCGAGATCATGGACCTCGTCAACATCTTGCAGAAGATGTGCGCGATCATCACGGTGGACACCGACCGGATCATCCGGATCGAGGGCGTCGACCGGCTCGTCGGCTACGAGCACACCGCCATCTTCGACCGCAACGAGGCCGCCAGCTGGGCCGCCGCCGCCCTCGCGACCGAGGGCGACGTCTTCGTGGCGGGCGCCCGGCAGTCAGAGATGCTCACCTTCTTGAACGTCTATCGCAAGGTCGGCGGCGCCTTCGACATCCGCGACGACGGCATTCGCTTCTACCATCCGGGCGGCAGGCTGAAACCCGTCGTCATCGAGACCGACGTGCACCCCGGTTTCATGACCGACTGGCAGCAGCCGCTCGTCGTCGCGCTGACCCGCGCCGACGGGGTCTCGATCGTGCACGAGACCGTCTACGAGAAGAGGTTCGGCTTCGTCGACGCGCTCGTCAAGATGGGGGCCACGATCCAGGTGCACAAGGAGTGCCTCGGCGGGCATCCGTGCCGTTTCGGGCAGCGCAACTTCGATCATTCGGCCGTCATCGCGGGACCGAGCCGGCTGCACGGCGCCGACATCACCGTTCCCGACCTGCGCGGCGGTTTCAGCCACCTCATCGCCGCGTTGAGCGCGACCGGACGCTCCCGGGTGAGCAACGTCGGCATCATCCGTCGCGGGTACGAAGACTTCCTCACGAAGCTGCATATGCTGGGCGCGGATTTCGACCTTGAAGGCTGACGCGCCGGCGCGGGCCGGGCGTCGGCGGCGGACCGAGCGCGCCCGGCCCTCCGCCTTCTGGATCCTGGCCCTCGTCATCTTGCCGGTGATCAGCACGGTGACGAGGCTGCGTATCGTCGACGGCCACAAGCTGCCGCCGCACGGCGCCTGCATCATCGTGCCGAACCACGTGAGCGAGCTCGACCCCGTCATCGTCGGCGTCGGCGTGTGGCGGCTCGGCCGGCTTCCGCGCTTCCTCGCCAAGGGATCCCTTTTTCGCGTTCCGATCGTGGGATGGCTCTTGCGACGAAGCGGCCAGATCCCCGTCGAACGGGCTGCCGTGAGCAGGCAGGGCTCCCCGCTGGACGCCGCGCGGCTCGTCGCCGAGCGTGGCAACGCGGTTATCGTCTACCCCGAGGGCACGCTCACGCGCGACCCCGACCTCTGGCCGATGCGAGGCAAGACGGGGGCGGCCCGCATGGCGTTGCGCTACGGCCTGCCGGTCATCCCCGTCGCCCACTGGGGCGTGCAAGACGTGCTCGGCCGCTACTCGCACCGGGTGCGCCTCTTCCCGCCCCGCCGCATCCGCATCGTCTTCGGAGACCCGGTCGACCTGGAGGCGTTCCGGGGCCGGCCGATCGACGCGACGACGCTGGCGGAGGCGACGGAGGCGATCATGGTCGCCATCACAGGCCTCGTCGCGAGGCTGCGCGGCACGACCCCGCCCACAGGTCGCTGGGATCCCGCGGCGCACGACCAGAAGGAGACCGGGCGTTTTGAAGCGTAGAGACGCCGCCAGGCCCGCTCGCGTCGCCGTGTTCGGCGCCGGGAGCTGGGGCACGACCTTCGCGAAGGTTCTCGCGGACGCCGGCGCCGACGTCACGGTGTGGGCAAGGCGTGCCGAGGTCGCGACCGAGCTGAACGAGGCGCACCGCAACAGCGAATACCTGCCCGGCGTCAACCTGCCGCGCCGGGTGCACGCCACGACCCGTCTCGATCAGGCGTTGGACGGCGCCGAGCAGGTCTACCTGTCGGTGCCCAGCCAGTCCTTGCGCCGGGGCCTCGGGCTGGTCTCGGGCCACCTCGACGACGGGAGCATCGTCGTCAGCCTGATCAAGGGGGTCGAGCGCACGACCGGGCGCCGGATGAGCGAGGTGATCGCCGAGGAGCTCCGGCTGGATCCGGGCCGCATCGCCGTCGCTTCCGGGCCGAATCTGGCGCTCGAGATCGCCCGGGAGCAGCCCACCGCCTCCGTCGTCGCCTCCGAAGACCTGGAGACGGCGGGGCGGGTGGCCCGCACGGCCGGCAACGGCTACATGAAGTTCTTTGTGGGCACCGACGTCGTCGGCACGGAGTTCGCGGGCATCCTGAAGAACCTCATCGCCGTCGCGATCGGCATCGTCGACGGGGTCGGCTACGGCGAGAACACGAAGGCGGCGATCATCACCCGCGGCCTCGTCGAGATGACGGACTTCGCCGTGGCCTACGGGGCCGCGCCCGAGACGCTCACCGGGCTCGCAGGCCTTGGCGACCTCATCGCCACCTGCACGTCGCCGCTCTCGCGCAACAACACGGCCGGGCGGCTTCTCGGGCAGGGCTACAGCTACTCCGACGTCATCGCGCAGATGGATCAGACCGCAGAGGGCCTTACCTCGGTGAAGGCGGTGCTGGCGCTCGCCCGGCAGCGCGGCGTGCGGATGCCCATCGTGCGTCAGGTGGGGCAGGTGCTCGACGGTACCCTGGACCCGAAAGACATCGCGCCGCATATGGCGACCGAATCCGACGAGCCACAAGGCGAGAGGAACCCGCATGGGCACAGTGACGGTCGCGCTCGTCTTCGGGGGGCGTTCCAGCGAGCATTCGATAAGTTGCGCGACCGCCGCCGGGATTCTCGCGGCCATCGACCGTGACCGTTACGACGTGGTCCCCGTGGGCGTCACCGCCGACGGGGTCTTCGTCTTGGAACAAGACGACCCGGAGGCCTTCCGCATGAGCGCTGCGGGCGAGCCGCCCCGCGTCACCGACAATGGCAGCCGCGTCGCCTGGCCGACGCGCGCCGGTGAGCGTGTTCTCACGGTGTCGAGGCCCGACGCGCCGGCGGCCCGCGTCGCCGTCGACGTCGTCTTTCCTCTTTTGCACGGTCGCTGGGGCGAGGACGGCACGATCCAGGGCATGCTCGACCTCGTCGACATGCCGTACGTCGGCTCCGGCGTGCTCGGCAGCGCCCTCGGGATGGACAAACACTTCACCAAGACCGTGCTGCGCGCGGCGGGCATCGCCGTCGCCCCGTGGAGCGTCGTCAGCCGGGCCAGGTGGCGGGCGGCGCCGCACGAGGTGCACGCCGAGGCTCTGGAGTGGGGCCTGCCTGCGTTCGTCAAGCCGGCACGCGGCGGCTCGAGCGTCGGCGTCGGCCGGGTGGCGGCGGCAGACGAGTTGGATTCCGCGTTGGCCGCGGCCTTCGCCGAAGACGACCGGGTGCTGGTCGAGCGCCAGGTCACGGGCCGGGAGATCGAGGTCGGCGTGCTCGGCGGGCGCCGGGGCGCGCCGGCCCGCACCGGCGCGCCTGGTGAGATCGTCGTCGAGAAGGGGTTCTACGACTTCGACGCGAAGTATCGCGACAGCGGCGGGGTGCGCCTCGCCTGCCCGGCCGACCTGGAGCCTGCCGTCGCTAGGCAGGCCGCCGACCTTGCCGCGCGGGCGTTCGACGTGCTGGGCCTGGCCGGGCTCGCCCGCGTCGACTTCTTTCTCACCGCCGACGGATTCGTCGTCAACGAGGTCAACACGATGCCGGGCTTCACCCCGATCTCGATGTTCCCGACGAGCTGGCGGGCCGTCGGCCTCGACTACCCGAGCCTCATCGACGAGCTGATCAGCCTCGCCTTGGAGTAGCGGTGGGGGCGGCGGTCGGCGACGCGGGCCTCGCCGGAGCCGAGGGGTTCGTCCCGGTGTCGCCGAGGCCGATGCACCGGCGGGTCTGTGGGATGACGCTCACCGCGGCCTTGAGGTCGCCCAGCACGGCGGCGTCGCTGACCTTGGTGTGGTCGAGCACCACCTGGACGGCGGGCGTGCGTCCGAACGTGGTGTAGCGGATCGCGGTGTCGACCCGGTCGTCGATGACCCAGTCGATGCCGAGGGCGTCGACGCAGTGCAACGTCGTCGGGCCGGGCGGCGTCACACCGCAACGCAGCAGCACG
>DASTNL010000235.1:0-6436 GCA_035720905.1 Microbacteriaceae bacterium | reverse complement strand
GCGACCGGTTCGACCGCCGCCGAGGTCCGGCACGCCGTGTCGGGTCAACTGGGCCGGCCGCTCGCCAGCATCAGCAGGTCTGAGGTGCACGACGCTTTGGCGAAGATCGACCGGATCGGCAGCTATTCGTTGGCGTTGAAGCCGCCGAACACGATGGTGCTGCGCGTCACACAGCGGGTCCCCGTGGCGGCCGTGCGCCACGCCGGCGGCTACGCCACCGTCGACGCCGCCGGCGTGAGCCTCGCGCAGTCCAGGGCGAGGCCGGCCCTGCCGCTCGTCACGAGCCGCGTCGACACGAAAGGATTCGCCGCGGCGATCCAGGTGATCCAGGCGCTGCCGGCCACGGTCGACAAGCGGGTCGACACGGTGTCGGCGACAAGCCTCGACAACGTCGCCTTCACGCTGCGCGGCCACCACGGGGCCACCGTCGTGTGGGGCGACCGCTCGAAGCCGGCGCTGAAGGCCAAGGTGCTCACTGCGCTCCTTGGCGCCGTGCCGCACGCCGCGCGTTACGACGTCTCGTCACCGGGTGACGCGGTGACGCGGTGAGTTCCCGACACGCGGAAGCCGCTACCGGCAGTTCCCCGCCCGGCGCATAACGTCAGATGAGCGAATCGGATATTCACGCAATCCTTAATCTTCTACTTGAGATTGAAGGTTTGTCAAGCGGAGGTCGGACGTGCCAACAAATCAGAACTATCTCGCCGTTATCAAGGTGGTCGGAATCGGCGGCGGCGGCGTCAACGCCGTGAATCGGATGATCGAGCTCGGCCTGCGCGGCGTGGAGTTCATCGCGATCAACACCGATGCGCAGGCGCTCCTGATGAGTGACGCCGACGTGAAGCTCGACGTCGGTCGGGAGATCACCCGGGGGCTGGGCGCCGGGGCAGACCCGGAGGTCGGGCGTCGCGCGGCCGAAGACCACCAGGAGGAGATCGAGGAGGCGCTCGCGGGAGCCGACATGGTCTTCGTCACGGCGGGCGAGGGCGGCGGCACCGGCACGGGAGGTGCGCCGGTGATCGCGCGCATCGCCAAGGCGATCGGCGCGCTCACGATCGGCGTCGTCACGAAGCCGTTCGGCTTCGAAGGGCGCCGGCGCAGCGAGCAGGCCGAGGCCGGCGTGGCCCGCCTCAAAGAAGAGGTCGACACGCTCATCGTGGTGCCCAACGACCGCCTCCTCGAGATCAGCGACCGCGGCATCAGCATGCTCGAGGCCTTCGCGACCGCCGACCAGGTGCTCCTTGCCGGGGTGCAAGGCATCACCGACCTCATCACCACCCCCGGGCTCATCAACCTCGACTTCGCCGACGTCAAGTCGGTCATGCAGGGCGCGGGCTCCGCGCTCATGGGCATCGGCTCCTCACGCGGCGCCGACCGCGCGATCAAGGCGGCAGAGCTCGCCGTCGCCTCGCCGCTGCTCGAGGCCTCCATCGACGGCGCCCACGGCGTGCTCCTCTCTATTCAAGGCGGGTCGAACCTCGGCATCTTCGAGATCAACGACGCCGCACGCCTGGTGCAAGAAGCGGTGCACCCGGAGGCGAACATCATCTTCGGCGCGGTGATCGACGACACGCTCGGCGACGAGGTGCGCGTGACGGTCATCGCCGCGGGCTTCGACGGCGGCCAGCCCGTGCCCCGGGAGTCCGTCGAGTCGAACAAGCACCGGGCGGCGTTCGCGCAGAACGGGCTCGGCATCGCGCTGGAAGACACGGAGGCGCTCTCCGCCGAGAGCCTGCCCGAGGCAGACGACGCCTCGTGGGGCGGCGGCCAGGAACCGGTCGCCGTGCCACCCACGCCCTCCGACCCGACGTTCGACGACGACGACCTCGACGTGCCCGACTTCCTGAAATGATTCGGAAGCTTTCACGATGACGCCGGGTCTTAGCGAGCGGCTCACGGTGGTGCGGGAACGCATCCAGGCGGCCGCGCGCCTCGCGGGCCGAGACCCGGCCGAGATCACGCTCATCGCCGTGACCAAGTTTCACCCGGCATCGCTCGTGCGCGACCTCGCCGCGCTGGGCCAGCGCGACGTCGGCGAGAACCGCGACCAGGAGGCGCACGCCAAGGCGGGCGAGCTGGCCTCGCTCGGGTTGCACTGGCATTTCATCGGCCAGCTGCAGACCAACAAGGCCCGTCGCGTCGTCTCCTACGCCCACGCCGTGCACTCCGTCGACCGGCCGCGTCTCGTCGACGCGCTCGACGCCGCCGTCGGCGGCGAGAATGGCCCGGCGAACGGGGGCCCGCTCGACTGCTTCCTCCAGGTGAGCCTCGACGGCTCACCCGGGCGAGGGGGCGTCACGCCCGACGGGCTCCTGCCCCTGGCGCAGCAGGTCCTCGCCGCCGCCGGCCTACGCCTTCGAGGACTCATGGCGGTCGCGCCGCTCGGCGAAGACCCCGACCCGGCCTTCGAGCACCTCCGGCTTCTTTCGCTGCGCCTGCGCCGCCTCGCACCCGAGGCGAACGCCATCTCGGCCGGCATGTCCCACGATTTCGAGAAGGCGATCGCCCACGGCGCGACACACCTGCGCATCGGCACCGCAATCACCGGCATCCGCCCGACTCGCGGTTAACCTCGTAAAGAACGAAAGGCACGCGCAGACCGGCGCGACGGAGGACAGCATGACGAACGCATGGAAGAAGACCATGGTCTACCTCGGCCTGGCGGAAGAAGACATCGCCGAGGAGCAGCCGGGCGACATGCCCGACGAGGCCGCGGCAGGGCGCCCGGAGACGCGCATGCCGGGGCCGCACGAGGCTCCCGTCACGCCGCTGCCCACGAGGGCCCCCGTGACGCCGTTGCACAAAAAACATCAGGGACGGAACACGGCGGTTCAAGAAATGAATGAGATTCTCACGGTGCATCCCCGCCAATACCGGGATGCGCAGGCTATCGCGGAGTCGTTCCGCGAAGGTATCCCGGTGATCATCAACCTTTCCCAGATGAGCGACGCCGACGCACGCCGCCTCGTCGACTTCGCCAGCGGCCTCTCCCAGGGGCTGTACGGCAAGATCGAGCGCGTCACCTCGAAGGTGTTCCTGCTCTCGCCGGCACACATCTCCGTCTCGGGGGATGCGGGGGCGGGGGAGGACACGGAGCAGGCGTTCTTCGCGCAGGCATAACCCGCCGGCGCACGCGGCCGCCGGCACGCCACGGGTGCGGCACGGAACGCACCGCTGTCATTGAGATACTTGTGGTGTGCTGATCGTCGCGCTCGTGGCCACCGTCGTCTACTACCTTCTCCTGCTCTTCTTCTTCTTGATGCTCGCGAGGCTCGTGCTCGACCTGGTCCAGGCGTTCAACCACTCCTGGCGGCCGCAGCGCTTCGGCCTCGTCTTGGCCGAGTTCGCCTACTCGGTCACAGACCCGCCGGTGCGCTTCTTCCGCAAGCTCATTCCGCCGCTGCGGCTCGGCCCGTTGGCCCTCGATTTCGGCTGGACGATCACGATGCTCGCGTGCATGATCGGCATGTACGCGGTGACGGCGTTGTTTCAGGCCTGACGGGCTTCGCCGATGTAACCTGATGGGCACACATCCGCCCGGCACCCCGCCCGGCCGGCAGTCCCGGGCGGCCGGGGCGGGGCGAGACTCGGGCCGCAGGGAACCAGGAACCTCAGACCGATTTGCTAACGTTAGCTCTCGAATGAGCCGTATTCGCAACCAAACTTGTAAGGGTGGCACATCATGGCGCTGACTCCCGAAGACGTCGTCAACAAGCGATTCCAGCCGACGAAGTTCCGCGAGGGGTACGACCAGGACGAGGTCGACGACTTCCTCGACGAGGTCGTCGTAGAGTTGCGGCGACTGGGCCAAGAGAACGAAGACCTGCGGCGGCAGCTGGCCGCCGGTCAGCCGGATCGCCCCGAGACCAACGACGAGGTCTCCGACGACGAAGACGCAGACAACGACGAGCCTGCCGCGGCTGAGGCTCCGGCCGCGCCGAAGGCCGCCAGCCACATGGCGCCAGAAGAGGAGCCCGTGCCCGCAGCCACCGCGGCGCCGGCTGCCAACGAAGCCGAGAGCGCCAACAACCTCCTCCAGTTGGCGCAGCGCCTGCACGACGAACACGTCAAGGCCGGCCAAGACAAGCGTGACGCGCTCATCGCCGAGGGGCGCGAGACCGCGCAGCGCCTCATCGCCGAGGCCGAGTCGGAGCAGCAAGAGAAGATCGCCACCCTCGAGGGGCAGCGCACCCAACTCGAGCAGCGGGTCGAAGAGTTGCGCACGTTCGAACGCGACTACCGCGCTCAGTTGCGCGGTTACATCGAAGGCCAGTTGCGCCAGCTCGACACCGAGAAGCAGGGCGGCCTCGCCCCGCAGAACCCGTCACAGGCTCGCGGCACCGACCAGAAGACTCAGGGCGGCACCCAGCAAGGCGCGTTCCAAGGGTTTAGTGCCTAACCCGCATCGACGGGAGATCACACGGCCGAGTCCGCGGGCGCTCGCCACGCTGGCCATCGTCGCCGTGTGTTGGTACGGGCTCGACCAGCTGACGAAATACCTCGTCGTCACACACCTGCCGTACGAACGTTCCGTTGACGTCATCGGCACCCTTCTGCAGTTCTTCTACATCACGAACTCGGGCGCGGCTTTCTCGATCGGCAGTGGATCCACCTGGATCTTCTCGATCATCGGTGCGGGCACGCTCCTGTTCATCGTCTGGTACGCCCGCCGCATCCGCTCGCTGGCCTGGGCCACCCTCTTCGGCCTGCTGCTGGGCGGGCTCTGCGGCAATCTCTCCGACCGCCTGCTGCGCCCGCCCGGGTTCGGACTGGGCCGGGTCGTCGACTTCATCAAGATCCCGCTTCTGCCGGCCTACTTCAACATCGCCGACGCCGGGATCACCGCCAGCATGGCGCTCTTCATCATCCTGACGATCCGCGGCGTCGGCCTCGACGGCCGCGTCGAACGTCTCGCCCGAGTCACCGACGACGCCGCGGTGACAGGCACGCCCGGCACCGCGGCCCCAGACGCCCAGCACTCCGGCACCCGGCCACCCGACGGACCGACGGCGGAGGCGACACGACCCAGGGATGACACGGCCGGCGGCCCGGCGGGGTCGTGAACGCCCAGTCGCGCACGATCGTCGCGCCCGAAGGGGTCGAGGGTCTGCGGGCCGACCAGGCTCTCGCGAAGCTGCTCGGATTCACGCGCAGTTTCGCGGCGACGCTCGTCACCGCCGGCAGCGTGCAGATCGACGGCCGGCCCGCCCGCAAGTCTGACCGGCTGCGTGCCGGGAGCCTCGTCGAAGTCACCTGGAGCGACGAACGCACCGCGGCCGCCCCTCCCAGCCCGGTGCCCGACCTCGCCATCGTGCACGATGACGACGACATCGTCGTCATCGACAAGCCTGCCGGCGTCGCGGCCCACCCCGCCCTCGGCTGGCAGGGCCCGACGGTCGTCGGGGCGTTACGGGCCGCCGGCTTCGTCCTCTCGTCCTTGGGGCCTGCCGAACGCACCGGCATCGTGCATCGCCTCGACGCCGGCACCAGCGGGCTCATGGTGGTGGCGAAGTCGGACCGGGCGTACTCGGCGTTGAAAGAGGCGTTCCGCGAGCACACGGTCACGAAGATCTACCACACGGTCGTGCAGGGGCACCCCGACCCATTGGAAGGCACGATCGACGGTCCGATCGGCCGCCATCCGAACGCCCAATGGCGCTTCGCGGTCGTCGCCGGCGGCAAGCCCTCCGTCACGCATTACCGCACCCTCGAGGCCTTCCGACACGCCAGCCTCCTCGAGGTTCGGCTGGAGACCGGGCGCACCCACCAGATCCGCGTGCACATGTCGGCGAGGCGCCACCCCTGCCTCGGCGACACGATGTACGGCGCCGACCCGACGCTCGGCGCCCGGCTCGGGCTCGAACGACAGTGGCTGCACGCGGTGCGCCTCGGATTCCGCCACCCCGGCACCGGCGATCAGGTCGTCTTCGACTCGGCCTACCCGCCTGATCTGCAGCACGCCCTCGACCTGCTCGACGGCTGAGCGGCACGACGGCTTAAGCTGACGGGGTGGCCGCGGGCCGAGGCCTTACGTGCCAGGCAAGCGGCGGAAAGGCGAACGGTGGCAGGCGACTCCTTCGTGCATCTGCACGTCCATAGCGAATATTCGATGCTCGACGGCGCCGCCCACATCGGCCCGCTCATCGACGCGGTACGCGCAGAGGGAATGCCCGGCATCGCGATCACCGACCACGGCAACGTGTTCGGCGCCTACGACTTCTGGAAGGCGGCGAGCGCGGCCGGCGTGAAGCCCATCATCGGGACCGAGGCGTACCTCACCCCCGGCACGAACCGGGCCGACCACACGCGGGTGCGCTGGGGCTCCGGCGGCGGAGACGACGTCTCGGGCTCCGGCGCGTACACGCATATGACATTGCTGGCCGAGACGACGGAGGGGATGCACAACATCTTCCGCCTCTCCTCCCGGTCGTCTCTC
>DASTNL010000234.1:0-12507 GCA_035720905.1 Microbacteriaceae bacterium | reverse complement strand
CTCCGCGACGAGCACACGCCGGTGTGGACGACGGCGAGCCGCGGGGTGGTGGCTCCCCGGGCGCAGGCCTCCCGGGGCCGCGGCAACAGGAGGGCTCGCGGCTGAGGCCGCGATCCCATTCGTCTTCACCACGCACGATCTCGACGCGACGTTCGCGCGGATCCGCGACGCCGGCGCGGAGGTGGTTCAGGAGCCTATGAAACAGCCCTGGGGGCCACGGGACTGCGCCTTCCGGGACCCGGCGGGCAACCGTCCGGATCAACGAGACGTCCGTGCCCGACCCCAAGCCTCGGCGCCCGCGAGGGGAGGAGACCGGCGGCGGCCTGCCGGAGTACCCGGCCGAGGCATGATGTCGATCTTCGGCGGCCGGGATGGCGGAATAGCGGGGTCGGGTGGCGAGGTTGGTCATGTCGTGACTGAATTGGCAGGCCTTGACGTGTTCCCTCTCGCCCTGGGCGGCAACGTGTTCGGCTGGACGGCGGACCGCGACGAGTCGTTCCGCATCCTTGACGCGTTCGTCGACGGTGGTGGAACGCTCGTCGACACCGCCGACTCCTACAGCCACTGGGTGCCGGGTCACACCGGCGGCGAGAGTGAGACCATCGTTGGCCAGTGGCTCGCAGCCCGACGCCCCCGGAACGTCGTCGTCGCCACCAAAGTCAGCCAGCATCCACAGTTTCGGGGCCTCTCCGCCGCGACCGTGCGCCGGGCGGCCGAGGCCTCCTTACGGCGGCTCGGCGTGCCTGCCATCGACCTGTACTTCGCCCATTTCGACGACCCGCAGACCCCGCTCGAAGAGACCGTGCGGGCCTTCGACGCGCTCGTCACCGACGGGCTCGTCAGGCGCGTCGCCGTATCCAACTACAGCGCGGCGCGGATCCGCGAATGGCTGGCCATCGCCGACCGGCTGGGCGCGGCACGACCCGTCGCTATCCAGCCGCACTACAACCTCGTGCATCGAAACGAGGTAGAGGGCTCGATCATCCCCCTGGCCGAGGAGGAGCATCTGGCGCTGCTGCCCTACGCCGGCCTCGCCTCCGGGTTCTTGACCGGCAAATACCGCACGACCGACCCCGCCGGCCAGGCCTCGCCCCGCGCACAAGGAGCCGCGAAGTATGCGACCGCACAGGGGCTCGCCGTTCTCGACGTGCTCGATCGCGTCGCCGCGGCGCACGGCGTCTCCGACACGGCGGTCGCGCTCGCCTGGCTGCGGACCCGCAGTGCTGTCGCGGCCCCGATCGCGAGCGCCTCGCAGGCGTCCCAGGTGGCGGACTTGTTGGCCGGTGCCCGCATCAGCCTCGACGCGGCAGAGGTCGACCGGTTGGACCGGGTGTCGCAGTGGACTCCGGCCGGGGCAAGGTAGCGGTCCGCGGGCGGCAGAACGGGCGCGAGAAGAGCACCCGCCCCGGCCGGAACGAACGGTGTGACGCGGCCGGGGCGGATGGGTACCAGAGGCCTTGTGGGCGAGGCCGGGCCACGCAAGGCGTACGAAGCGAGTGCTGCCTTTACGCGGCGATCCCCGCCTGGGGGACGCCCGCCTTGATGACGCCGGCGCGCAGCAGCAGAACGTAGAGCTGGCAGCCGATGCAGTAACCGAACACCGCGTTCAAGAAGGCCGCGATGAACGCCATTGCGGCCGCCACCGGCACGGCGTACGGTACGCCGACAAGGCCGAGGATGAGCCCGACGCCCGTCACGATGAGGCCGACCAACTGGGCGAACCGTGGCGCCGCCGGGTCTTCGAGCTCTTGCGGCGGAGCCAGCCTCGGCCGCACAAGGAGGCGGAAGATCGCACCCACGGGGTGGCGTTGCACCCCGGCCGCCGCCGCCCAAGCGAAGACGGCCGCCACCACGGCCACAAGGATCGTCGCGGCAAGGCTTGCGCCGGCGAGCCCGAGGAACAGCACGACGAGAAGGGCCACTGCCGTCACCGAGGCGGTGAAGCGCGGGCCGCGCGGGTCGATGCCCCGACGGGCGCCGGCCGGCGCCTTAGGCGACGTGCTTTGCCCCGAGAGAGATTCAGCTGTGGACATGGTCGGCCTCCAGAATCGGTGTCAGCGCGGAAAGAAGCTCTGGAAGGCGCGGGGCGCCGCCGATACGACCCCGCACCCGGCCGGCCCCGTCGAAGAGGAACGTCGTCGGGGTCTGCATGATGTTCAGGCGTCGCGCCAATTCCGGGTAAGGCGTGAGGTTGATGTCGAGATGTGTCACGCCGTCATGCTCCGAAGCGACCCGGCCAAGGACCCGCCTCGTCGGGCCGCAGGCGGCGCAGTGGTCGGTGGAGAACTGCAGAAGTGTCGCCGCGGTGCCCGGCTCTGCCGGCGCCGGGCCGGAGACGAAGCCCAGGAGACCGGTGAGCTCCGACTCGGCCCGCCCGGAGACGTCGGTGACGCGGCCGGTGTGGGCGCGCCAAACAAGACCCGCCACGGTCGCCACGACGAGCACCGCGCCGGTGACGAGCGCGGCTGTGACAATTCCCATGTCACCGAACCTATCGCTCGGCTGTGACCTCCCCGGGTCTGTGTCGCTTTATGACGCTCGGCGCGTCTGGGTGCGACGGTCGCGTGCCAGCAAGACGGCGAGCGGCCCGAAGATGAGGGTCGCCGCGACGGCGGCGACGAGCGGCGGCGAGAAGGCGCCGAGGCTCGTCGCCAGGGCGGCCCCGGTCACGCCGGTGCCGATCGCCGTGCCGAGGTTGAAGGTCGAGGCCGGCATCGCCGACGCCATAGTGTCGGCCGCGCCGCCGAAGCGGAGCGCCAAAGACACCAGGGCGGGGTTCGAAGAGAGCCCGACGAGCCCCAGAAGCGAGAAGAACAGCACAAGGGCGACCGGGTGGGCGCCGAACGCGGCGACGCCCGCCGCAGCCACGAGGCTCACCGACGCGGTCAACGTGATCGCAAGGTAGGGATGCCGGTCGCCCAGGCGCCCGCCCGCGATGCTGCCGATGAGCGCCGCCGCGCCGAAGGCCATCAGGATGAAGGGCATGGCTGAATCGGGCAGGCCCGCACGCCTGGTCATCGGCGCCAGGTAGCTGTACATCGACAGCACGGCTCCGTTGACCATGCCGCACATCGCCAAGACCAGCCAGAAGCGGCCGTCGAGGAGGACCCGGAACTCTGCGCGCAGCGAAGGCGTCGTCGCCGGCCCGCGGTTCGCCGGCACCGCCAGGGCGACGGCCAGCCCGGCGACGACGGCCAACCCGGCGAGCGCCCAGAACGTGCTGCGCCACCCGATCGCCTGGCCGGCGAACGCGCCGAGAGGCACGCCGACGACGTTCGCGATCATTCCGCCGCCCAAGACCAGGCCGAGCGTGCGAGAGCGTGCGGCGGGGCCCGCCACCCGTGCCGCGACCGCGGAACCCACCGACCAGAACGCTCCGGTCGCCACCCCGGTGAGGAATCGTGCGGCCAAGACGACGTCGAAGCTGCCGGTCAGGGCGGCGATGGCGTGCCCGAGCGCGAACAGGCCCAACGCCAACGCCAGGGTCCAGCGGCGCGGCAGCCGCAGGGTGAAAAGCGAGACCGTCGGGGCCCCGACGATCATGCCGGCGGCGAACACCGTCACCGTCAGGCCGGCGCGGGCGACGCTCGTATGAAAGTCCGCGGCGATCTCAGGCAGAAGCCCGGCGAGCAGGAACTCCGTCGTGCCCATGAGGAAGGTTCCGGCCATCAGCACGGTGACGACGCGCCCCACTCCCGCGCCGCCCGCACTCGCCGGCCGGATGGCCGCGGTGTCTTCGTCGGAAACCTGGGCGGCTCGTGAGGGCATGAAAAACTCGCTTTCCGAAATGACGTGCCGCCTGTCCATCGCACTGCTGGATCCACGGTATTCCCTGTGGGGCGGGCCGGGCGTCGTCATACGCCGTAACGCCCGGGCGGGTGGCGGAAGAACCGGGCGAGCGCCCGCGTTGTCGCAAGTATGACGACAATCGGATTCATCGGGGCAGGTCACATCGGTTCTCAACTGGCAAGGCTCGCGGTCGCGCACGGCTATGACGTCGTGGTGAGCAACTCGCGCGCGCCACAGAGCCTCGCGGGGCTGGTGGCAGAACTGGGCGGCACGGCCCGCGCCGACACGGCGGAGGGTGCGGCACGGGCCGGCGACATCGTCGTCGTGACCATCCCGTTGAAGAACGTCGGACAGGTTCCCGCCCAGCCGTTGGCGGGCAAGACGGTCATCGACACCAACAACTACTACCCGCAGCGCGACGGGCACATCCCGGCGCTCGACGACGAGACGACCACGACTGCAGAGCTTCTGCAAGCGCGTCTCGTCGGGGCTCACGTCGTCAAGGCGTTCAACCACATTCCCGCACCCGACTTGACGACCGCGGGCACCGCGCCGGGCACGCCCGGCCGGCGCGCGCTCGCCGTCGCGGGCGACGATGCGGCGGCGAAGGATCGTGTGCGGGCGCTGATCGATGAGTTCGGGTTCGACACGGTGGATCTCGGGCCGCTGGCGGAGGGCTGGCGCATTCAGCGCGACACCCCGGGGTATGTGACGGCGTTAGACGCTGAGGGCCTTCGGAAGGCGGTAGCGGCAGCCAAGCGTTACCGCGACATGTGATCTGAGCGCGACCGGGGGGGCCGTCTCGGCGCCGCCTCGAGGCGGCGGGTGGCCGATGCTAACGTCTGAGGTGCGGGCCGGGCGACGGCGGTCCGGAACGGGAGAGGGCGCGGCATGAAGAAGATCGGGTTTCTGTCGTTCGGGTTCTGGAACGAAGGCGCCGGGTCTCTCGTGCGCACCGCGCGCGACTCCCTCGTGCAGTCGGTGGAACTTGCCGTCGCCGCGCAAGAGATCGGTATCGCGGGGGCGTTCTACCGGGTGCATCATTTCGCCTCGCAGCAGGCCTCGCCCTTCGTCGTGATGGCGGCCGTCGCCGCCAAGACGACGACCCTCGAGATGGGTACCGGCGTCATCGACATGCGGTACGAGACGCCGCTGTACCTTGCCGAGCAGGCGGCCCAATTAGACCTTCTCTCCGAAGGCCGCCTTCAGCTGGGCATCAGCCGCGGCTCACCGGAATCGGTGCAGGCCGGCTACCGGCACTTCGGCCACGAGCCGGCCGGCAGCGATGCCGATATGGCCCGGGCCCACACCGACCGGTTTCTGCGTGCCATCGAGGGCGCACCGATCGCCCTGCCCGACCTGCAGGCGCCGGGACCGCGGCCGGCGGCCGGCGGACCCGTGCCGATCACGCCGCAATCCCCGGGCCTGCGCCAGCGCGTCTGGTGGGGCGCCGGCAGCCTCGGGACCGCGCAGTGGGCGGCCACGCAGGGCATGCAGTTGATGTCGTCGACCCTGCTTCTGGAAGACCGGGGGATTCCCTTCGACAGGCTGCAACGCGAGCAGGTGGATGCCTTTCGGGCGGGCTGGGCCGGCGCCGGCTGGTCGTGGCCGTCGCGCGTCTCTGTCTCACGCAGCATCGTTCCGCTCGTCGATGACACGACTCGGGCGTACTTCGGCCGCGGGCGGCGGGGCAGCGAGGGCGTCGGCCAGATCGAGGGTGTCACTGCACGGTTCGGGCCGTCGTTCGTCGGGGAGCCCGAGGAGCTCGTCGCGAGGCTTCGGCAGGACGCCGCCGTCGAGGCGGCAGACATGGTGTTGGTCACCGTGCCGAACCTCTTAGGCGTCGACTTCAACGCGCGGCTGCTCCAAGGTGTGCATGAGATCGGGCGGGAGCTCGGCTGGAACGACTGACGCTCGGCCCTCCCTCAGCCCGTGCGTGCCGGGCCGCGAGGGTGCGGCGGGGAATCCACGGCGCGGCCTGTGCGTTGTACGGAGCATGAAAGCGGTCGTAGACGGCGTCGTCCTGGCGGAGGCGCCACAAGAAGAGCTCATCCGCATCGAAGGCAACTGGTATTTCCCGCCGGCGAGTCTCGCGGCCGACCGGTTCGTGCCGAGCGACACGCCCTACACCTGCCCGTGGAAAGGCGTGTGCCAATACTTCACGGTGCAGGGCAGCGACGGGGATCGCAAAGACCTGGCCTGGAGCTACCCGACGCCGTACCCGAGCGCATTCGAACGCGTCGGCAAAGACTTCTCCGGGTACGTCGCGTTCGACCCGAAAGTCGACATCGTGGCGTGAGCCGCGGCCGTCTCGGGCGGACCACATCTTTTTCTTAACTCGGCGCGCGAGGGTGGGAGGCGTCGTGCGTGACGCGCGAAGCGAAAGAGGTGGTGCGGCGGATGATCTGGTCGGGGGTTGCCGGTGTGCACGCGGCGTCGGCAGTGATGGTCGCCGCGTCGGTCGTCGCCCCGAACTCGAACGACGCGGCAGCAGTCCCGTGGGTCGTCGGCGGAGGCGTCGTGACGGCGGCCATCGCCGTGCTCCTCGTGCGGCACGTTCTGCGCAGGCCCCGTCGCTGAGGCGACAGCAGGCCGTCATGACGACGATGCCCGTGGGGCGGGAGCGGGAGTAAGAAGGGGTCATGCCTTCTGCGCCACCGCTTGTCGTCGCCGCCAGCACGGTCATCCGCGACGGTATGGGCCGCATCCTTCTGGTGCGGCGCGGCCACGAACCGAACAAGGGCCGCTGGTCGCTGCCGGGCGGCAAGGCGTTGCCCGGCGAGGATCCGCGGGCGACGGCGTGCCGGGAGACCCGGGAGGAGACGGGTCTCGACATCGACGTCAGACGTGAGCTCTGGACGATCCGGGTGCCAGACGGCGACCGGCGGATCTTCGAGATTCACACCTTCTTGGCCAGAAACATGGTGGGCGAGCCGCGCGCGGCTGACGATGCGGCAGAACTCCTGTGGGCCGGCGCCCGCGAGTTCGCCACACTGCCGCTGACGGCCAACCTTCGTGAACTCCTCGACGCGGTCGGGCTTCGCGCCGTCTGACGCTCGGGCATTCGTCTTTCCGTCGTCTGCGGGGGCTGTGCGGCGCCTCTCAGCTCGGGTCGGTGCCGGTCGTGTCGTCACCCGTGCCTCCCGGCAGCCGCTCGCCCGGCCCCGACGCGCCGCCGAGGGGCGTGGCCTGGTCGGGGGCGGCCGGCGTGCGGGTGCCGCTCTCACGAGTCTCGCTTCCCCGGGAGCCGTTTCGCTGGGCCTCGCCGGTACGAGCCTCGCGGACACGGACGGGAGTCTTGGTGTTTCGGGTCTTGGCCGTGCGCCCGCGCGGCTTGCGAGGCAGCGCGGTAAATTTCTGCCACAGCATGCCCAGCACGACGATCCCGATCATTCCCCCCATCAAGACCACGATCGTGAGCGTTGCCTGCAGAACCATGTCTCCTCCTGAGTGTGCCGTGGCTCGCGCCGGGCGCGGCCAGGCCGCCCGCCCGCCCGCGCGTCGCCGGTGCCGTGCCCGGCGCCTTCGGACCCCGCCCCCGACCCGCCGGCACGGCGTCTTCGATCCTTTCGACGCCCGCTGTGCGTTCGTCGAGTAAATCCGGTCGGTCGCGGGCCGCGCCCGCCGTGCGGCCGCCTCAGCGGAGTTTGCGCCGCCGCCACGAGCGTACGACAGCCTCCCAGAGCGGGCCGACCGCGATGCCTTCGTCTTCTGCCAGGCCCCGCCGGGTGCGCTGGCGCACCCGCAGCAAGAACGTGACTCCGATGCCGCCGACGAGGAACTGGGCGAGGAACGCCACGCGGAAGGCGGACATCGAGTAGAGGTGTTCCGGCCCGCCGCCGCCCGCCGCGGCGTTGTAGGCGTCGAGGATCACCCCGATGAGAAAGATCATCGCGACGCTCGCGACGAAACCGCCCGTGTTGACGACGCCGTTCGCGGAGCCGAGACTGCGTGCCGGGTTGAACATGCGCGCATAGTCGAACCCGATCACGGAGCCAGGCCCGCCGATGCCGATCGCGATCAGCATGAAGAGGATCACGCCGAACGGCGGCTGGCCGGGCCAGGCCAACACGGCCGCCCAGGCGACGCCCATCAGAGCGACACAGCCGAGCACCAGGTTGCTGCGGCGCAGGGGGAACCGGGCCGAGAGGATGCCCACGACGGGGCCGGCGAAGACAGCGGCGCCGACCGGCACGATGAGGAGCGCCGCCGCGTCTTGCGGCCGGTAGCCGAGCGCATACACCATGAACGGGTAGCCCCACATGAGGCTGAAGATCGAGCCGGCCGACTGGCTGCTGAAATGCGACCAGAACCCGAGCTGCGTGCCGGGCCGGGCGAGCGCCGCACGCAGCGACTCCACCGACCGCCCGAGCGTGATCGGCCGGGTGATCGCAGGCAGCCCCGCCGGGCGATCGTGGATGGCGGCGAGCACGAGCACGACGGCGAGGAGGGAACAACCCGCGGCGGAGAGGAACGCGACGCTCCAGCCGGTCTCGTGCAGCAGGAAGGCGAACGGGATGGCGGAGAGCACCTGACCCACCTGGCCGAGGTTGCCGATCCACTGTGAGAGCTGGGCGACGATATGGCCGTGGAACCACGACGCCGTCAGGCGCATCACCGACGTGAACAGCATCGCGTCGCCGCCGCCGACGAGGACCCGTCCGGCCACCGCGAGCGCGATCGTCGGGGCGAACGCGACCGCTACCTGCCCTACCAGCATCAGGAGGGTGCCGGTCACCATGAGCCTTCTCGGCCCGTATCGGTCGATCAACACGCCGACCGGTATCTGCATGGCCGCATACACCACCAGCTGCAGCACGGCGAGACTGGAGAGGGTCGCCGCATCCACCCGGAAGCGGTCGGTGGCGGCGACGCCTGCCACGCCGATCGTCGTGCGCTGTGTCACCGAGATGATGTAGGCGAAGACGCCGACACTGTAGACCACCCAGGCGCGTCTGGTCCCCACTCCGCCTAGTCTACGGGGACGAGGCACGGTGTCCCGAGGCAGCGGTCGTCTAGGCGGTGTCGGGGCGGTGTCGGATATTAGGCTGGCTTCGTAGCCCCCGGCGACGGCGCCCACCCGGAGTTTCCACCGTCTGCAGACGACGAAGCGGGGCGGGGGCGAGGTTCGGACGCGCTGGTTGAGGGGAGTGATGACCCTCGGATGCTCGAGGTGAGAAGTACGGTCGGTCGGCAGCAGAGCCTGCGGGAAGGGGCGGCCCGCCACCGGGCGGCGCCGGCCGGCCAAGGCCCACGCAGGATGCGGCTGTCGCCGCCCTTCAGGCTGAGCATGCCGGGCCGGCACGCCACATGGGTATGGGCGTCAGACGTCGGCTTGGGGCGGCTGCGCTCGGCGAGCCAAGCGGTTCTCACCATGATGGTGGGGATGGCGTCGGAGTGGTTCTTCATTCGCCTCACCCACGCCCTGCAGTTTCCCGTGCCCGCGGGCGGGCCTTCTGCCGCGGCGGCTCGCGTGGCGTTTTTCGACCACGCCACCCTGTTGATCGGCCTGATGCTCGGGATCATGATCGGCATGATGTCGGGGTTCACCGGCCCGGGGGTCAGCGGCTGGAGGAAGGCGCTCACCGATTTCGGCTGGATGCCGATCCCGTTGACGGCCGGCCTCGCGCTCGGCTCCGTGCTCGGCGACTGGCACACGGCCACGCTCATCGTCTTGGTGTTCGTCTTCGCCGCCGGCACGTACGCCCGCCGGGCAGGACCGCACGGTTTCCAGGGCGGCATCCTGGGATTCATCGGCTACTTCCTCGGCTTCTTCCTGCGGGAGCACGCCGGGATCGGCCCGGCGGATCTCGGGTGGCTGGCCGTCGAGGTCGTCGTCGCCGTCGCAGCCGGCCTTCTCGTACAGGTCACCGTCTTCTTCCCGACCGCCGCCCGGATGGCCCGCCGGGCGGTCCGCTCGTACGTGGCTCGCAGCTGGCGGGTGTTCGCTGCCTGCGACAGGATTCTCGGCGCGGGAGGGGCCCGACCCGACGCGTCTTATACGCTGATGCGCCGGGTGGATCTGGCCGGTGAGGCGGCCTTGATCGTCGACTTCCACCTGGCGGGCCTGCACCACGACGTTCCGGGTCTTCCCGCCGGGGACCTCGGCCGGCGGCTGCTCCTCGGCCACGAGCAGGCGGTGCGTCGTTTCGCCTCGGCCCTCTGCCAGGGCGGTGCGTGGCCGGAACGGGACCAGCTTCTCACGAGACTGCTGCGTTCCGGGGTTCGCGCCGCGGCGAGAGGCGACCTGCGACGGTTGGACCGGGTGCTGGCCACGCTCCAGGCCTACGAGACCCGGCGGGCCCCGGCGGTGGAGAGTCTCGGCCAGGTGTCGGCGGCGGCACACGCGTGGCGGGATGCCGCCGACAGGCCGCGGTCGCTCGAACAGGTGAGCGCCTCCCCGGTGGTCTTGTTCGCCGGCTGGCTGCCCGGTGCGACCTTGGTGAGCCGGGCCGCCTCTGTGACCCCGGGTGAGGGGTCGGCGACCGTGTTGTCTCCGCACGTCAGGGCGGCGGTGCAGATGGCGGTGGCGGGCGCGGCCGCCATCGTCGCCGGCAGCCTCCTGTCGGGGTACCGGTTCTACTGGGCCGCCCTGGGGGCGTTCTTCATCCTCGTGGGCACGAACCACGCGGGGGAGCAGGTGCGCAAAGCCGTCTACCGGGTCGCGGGCACCCTGGTCGGCGCGATCATCGCCGTTCCCGTCGCCCACCTGGCGGGTTCTCGCCCGGCACCGGTCATCGCGGTCGTCCTGGTGTCGCTGTTCGTCGGGCTTTACCTGATGCGGGTCAACTACAGCCTCATGATCGTCGGCATCACGGTCGCTGTCGCCGAACTCTACGTCGAGTTCCACGAGTTCACCGACGGCCTTCTTCTTCTCAGGCTGGGGGAGACAGCGTTGGGCGCCGCCGTGACGGCTGCCGCGGTCGTCCTCATCCTGCCGCTGCGTCAGGGCAGGGTCGTCACCGTCGCCGCGACCCGTTACCAGGAGGCGGTGAGGGCGATGTCGACGGGCCCCGCAAACGTCGACGCTGCGCGCAAGGCGGACACGGCCTACCAGGAGCTCATGTCGGTGGCGGCGCCTCGTCATGCCCCGTACGGGCCGCTTGTGAGAACCCGGAACGCGGGCCGGCGGCGCCTTCTGCGAAGGCTGGGCGATGCCCATCGGGTGCGCCTGCCCGCGCCGCCGTCCGGGGGAAGCACCCGGCCGCGGCAGTAGGCGACAGGCCCGGTCGAACGGCCGGCGCTGCCTCAGGCCGCCGCGGGGCGCCGGCTGCCGCGATCGCGGCGTGGCTGGGTGCGCGGCGGCAGCGGCTTGCCGCGGGTGCCGGCGATCCCCCACAGGCCGACGAGAAGGCCGACGAGGCCGCACACCCACGAGGTCCAGGCCTGCCCGGCGTGCGGCACGTAGCCCATGACCCACGGCGCGAGAAAGAGCAAGACGCCGAAGAGCGCGACGGGCAGGCCCGACGGCCCGAGGCGTGGCTCCAAGATCGCGAAGACCCCGATGAAGCCGAAGAGCGCGATGAGCAGGCCGAGCGCCGCCATCACGAGCATGGTGATGTCCGCGCCGCGGTTCACCAACGTCGACGACAGCGCCGCGGCGAGCCCGGCTGCCACCGCGATGAAGTATTTGCGCCAGATCCACCGTCTCATGGAGAACAGCCTCCCGTCCCGTGGCCGTTGCCCGCGGCTCACTCTCTCACCCTAGCCGTCGGCGCCGTCGGCCTGGCATGCCGGGTGTTCAGAGCGTCTGGCCGGCGAGGAAGTGCCAGCCCAACCACCACCAGATGACGATGAGAGCCACGCGGATGCGCCGGTCGGCCATCGCCCGGTCGAAGAGCGCCCTGCCGGTCGCATCCGCATGGTGAGCCCGCACCCGGGCCCGGCCGACGACGAGGGCCGCGCCGGCCAAGAGGAACATCGTCCAGCTGAGTATCTTCACCGCTCGGCCCGCCGGCCGCCGCGCCGCAGGAGCCAGACGCCACACACGAGCCAGGCGGCCGTGAAGGCGGCCTTGCCCACCCACTGGCCGACGAACGGGTTCAGGAGGTCGCTCAGCGAGAACCAGGCGCCGGAAGGCTCTGCCACGCTCATCAGGAACTGGAACAACTCCCACAGGCAGCCTGCGACCATGATCGCCGCCCAGGTGAGGGCGAGCGCCCGCACGCCCGGCGAGAAGGCGACGCCCGCCTGCGGCGCGCGGATCGCCCAGCCCGCCCAACCCACGGCCACCGCCGCGATTCCGGCGATGATGACGGTGGCGCGCATCAGGGCGCCGTGCCGCGGGAGGGCCGCGATCACGAGGCCCGCGACGAGGGCCGCCGCCGCGAGAACGCCCGGCGGCAGGCTGCGCCGCGGGTGAAAGCGTGGCCGGAACACGGCGTCGAGGCTCACGCCGGCCGAGGCGAGAAAGAAGACGGCGGCGTCGAACCACTGGGCCCGCACCACCTGCACGACGGCGATCGCCGTCAAGACGAAAACCCAGCACCCCACCGGCCATGCCATGCCGTGCGGCCGCACCCGGCCGCCGGGCCGCGTCGGGCGCCGCCTTTGTGGTGCGCCACCCGTGGAATGCATCGCGGCCCTCCCGCCGGTCAGCTTAGACCGACCACCCGGTCAGCGGCCGCCGAGGCCGCGCAGCCCGCCCGCGCGCCACGCCGTCACGGGCCCAGTCTCGCGACGCGGCGGGGTCACCAGGCCCCCCGATGCTCGATGATG
>DASTNL010000233.1:0-2142 GCA_035720905.1 Microbacteriaceae bacterium | reverse complement strand
CGTATGCAGGTGCCGGCGGCCGGCCGGGGCAGCGGGCCGGAGGGCCAGGCAGGCCCGGAAGTGCTCGGGGCGGTGCAGCGGCCAGGCCCGGCGCGACAGGTAGGCCGGGCGGTGGCGGCCGCAGTTTCGGCCGTGGTCGCGGTCGCACCGCGGGCGCGTTCGGCCGCGGTGGCGGCAAGAGCCGCGCCCGCAAGTCGAGGCGCACCAAGAGGCAAGAATTCGAAATGCGGGAGGCGCCGCTCGTCGGCGGCGTCAAGGTTCCGCACGGCGACGGCAACACCGTCGTCCGTCTGCGCCGCGGCGCCTCGGTCAGCGACTTCGCCGACAAGATCGACGTCAGCCCGGGCGACCTCGTCACGGTCCTCTTCCACCTGGGTGAGATGGCGACCGCCACGGAGTCGCTCGACGAGGCGACCTTCGAGGTTCTCGGCGCCGAGCTCGGCTACCGCATCCAGATCGTCTCGCCCGAAGACGAAGACAAGGAGCTCCTTGAGGGCTTCGACATCGATCTGGCGGGCGAGCTCGAGGCCGAAAGCGACGAGGACCTCCTGCCGAGGCCCCCGGTCGTCACGGTCATGGGCCACGTCGACCACGGCAAGACTCGCCTGCTCGACGCGATCCGGCACGCCAACGTCGTGGCCGGCGAGGCGGGCGGCATAACCCAGCACATCGGCGCCTACCAGGTGCTCACCGAGCACGACGGCACCGAGCGCGCGATCACCTTCATCGACACGCCGGGCCACGAGGCATTCACCGCCATGCGTGCGCGCGGCGCACAGGTCACCGACATTGCGATCCTCGTGGTCGCCGCCGACGACGGCGTCATGCCGCAGACGGTCGAGGCCTTGAACCACGCGCAGGCCGCGAACGTGCCGATCGTCGTCGCCGTGAACAAGATCGACAAGCCGGATGCGAACCCCGCCAAGGTGCGTCAGCAGCTCACCGAGTTCGGGCTGGTCGCCGAGGAGTATGGCGGAGACGTCATGTTCTGTGACGTCTCGGCGCGGGAGCGTACGGGCATCGCCGAGCTGCTTGACGCCGTGCTCCTCACCGCCGATGCCGGTCTCGACCTGCGGGCGAACCCGCACAAGGCGGCCCGCGGGGTCGCGATCGAGGCGAAGCTCGACAAGGGCCGAGGCTCGGTGGCGACCGTGCTCATCCAGTCGGGCACCCTCCGGGTCGGCGACTCGATCGTCGCGGGCACCGCCTACGGCCGTGTGCGTGCGCTGAGCGACGAAAACGGCGACGCCGTCGACGAGGCGTTGCCGGCCCGGCCCGTTCAGGTGCAGGGACTCTCCAGCGTGCCGCGCGCCGGTGACACCTTCATCGTCACGGACGACGACCGCACCGCCCGTCAGATCGCCGAGAAGCGCGAGGCAGCGGAGCGGAACGCCCAGCTGGCGAAGGCGCGTAAGCGCATCAGCCTCGAAGACTTCACAAAGGCGCTGCAAGAGGGCAAGGTGCAGTCCCTCAACCTCATCATCAAGGGCGACGTCTCCGGCGCCGTGGAGGCGCTGGAAGACTCGCTGCTCGACATCGAGGTGGACGACTCGGTGCAGTTGCGCATCTTGCATCGCGGAGTCGGTGCGATCACCGAAAGTGACATCGATCTCGCCACGATCGACGACGCGATCGTCATCGGCTTCAACGTGCGCCCCGACGTCAAGGCCCGGGAGCGCGCGGCCCGTGAGGGCGTCGACGTGCGCTTCTACTCGGTCATCTACAACGCGATCGAAGACATCGAGAACTCGCTCAAGGGCATGCTCAAGCCCGAGTTCGAAGAGATCCAGTCGGGTGTCGCCGAGGTGCGCGAGGTGTTCCACTCCTCCAAGTTCGGCAACATCGCGGGCGTCTACGTGCGCACCGGAACGATCACCCGCAACGCGAAGGCCCGCGTCATTCGCGATGGTGTGGTCGTCGGCGACGGGCTCGCGATCGAGTCGCTGCGCCGGTTCAAAGACGATGTCACCGAGGTCAAGACCGACTTCGAATGCGGCATCGGGCTCGGCCGGTTCAACGATATTCAGGTCGGTGACGAGATCGAGACCATCGAGCTCAAGGAGAAGGTGCGCGCCTGACGGTGCGATGCCGGCGGGCCGCGCGGGCACGTGTGTGTCGCCGCGGCCCCGCCGGCATCTCCGA
>DASTNL010000232.1:0-7057 GCA_035720905.1 Microbacteriaceae bacterium | reverse complement strand
ACAGGGAGCGCACGAGGTAGGAGTCGAGGACGAGCCCGGAGTCGTGGTCTCCCGCGACGAGCGCGCGCAGCCCGCCCACGAGGAGGAGGTACTGCTGGACCGAGGGCTCGCGCTCCTCGGGGGTCAGCCGCTCGGCGGTCTCGAGCATCGCCGTGCCGGCGGTGTAGCGGGGATAGTCCGCAGCGATGTTCGCGCCGAACGGCGTCAGCGTCTCGACCTGCGTGACGATGTCGAGCGACCGGCCGACGTGGCACTGCACGTCGATGTGGCTGAACGGCTCCAGCCGCGAGCCGAACTTCGACGAGGTGCGTCGCACCCCCTTCGCGACGGCACGCACCTTGCCGTTCTCCCGCGTCAGGAGCACGACGATGCGGTCGGCCTCGCCGAGCTTGTGGGTGCGCAACACCACACCCTCGTCTCGGTAGAGCTTCGGCATCCCTCGATTATCGCGCCTTCCACCGGCCGTCGCCCGGCACCGCCGCGTGGGTACGGCCGAGCGCTCAGGCGACGACCGCGACGGGCTCGCTCGCCTCCGCCTGCCGCACGGCGCGGTTGACCGCGGAGATGATCGCCTTCAACGACGCGGTCGCGATGTCGGCGTCGATGCCGACACCCCACAGCCTGCGCCCGTTCACGTCGAGGTCGACATAGGCGGCGGCCGTCGCGTCGCCGCCGCCGGAGAGGGCGTGCTCCACGTAGTCGTACAGCGTCACCTCGATGCCGTTAGCCCGCAGGGCGGTGAGGAAGGCATCCATCGGGCCGTTCCCCGCAGCCTCGACGCTCGTCGTGTGCTCGCCGTCGCGCAGGTCGATGTGCAGGTTCAGCCGCCCATCCATCTCGTTCTCGGTACGCATGCGGGCGAGTTCGAAGCGCCCCCACTTGGCGTTCTCGGCCGAGACGGGCAGGTACTCATCTTGGAAGATCGCCCAGATCTCGTCGCTCGTGACCTCCCCGCCGCTCGCGTCGGTCTTCGCCTGCACGACGGCAGAGAACTCGATCTGCAGCTTGCGCGGCAGCTCGAGCGCGTGATCGGCCTTCAAGAGATAGGCGACCCCGCCCTTGCCGGACTGCGAGTTGACGCGAATGACGGCCTCGTAGGTGCGGCCGACGTCTTTCGGGTCGACCGGCAGGTAGGGCACCGCCCAGACGAGGTCGTCGACGCTGCACCCGCGGCGAGACGCCTCGGCCTGCATCGCCTCGAAGCCTTTCTTGATGGCGTCTTGATGGGAGCCGCTGAAGGCCGTGTAGACGAGGTCGCCGGCCCACGGCAGGCGCTCGTGGACGGGCAGCTGGTTGCAATACTCGACCGTGCGCTTGATCTCGTCGATGTTGGAGAAATCGATCTGCGGGTCGATGCCCTGCGTGAAGAGGTTCATGCCGAGCGTCACGATGTCTACGTTGCCGGTGCGCTCCCCGTTGCCGAAGAGGCACCCTTCGATCCGGTCGGCGCCGGCCATCAGGGCGAGCTCGGCGGCGGCGATCGCTGTGCCGCGGTCGTTATGGGGGTGCAGGGAGAGGATGACGTTCTCCCGATGCTCGAGATGTCTCGACATCCATTCGATGGAGTCGGCGTAGACGTTCGGCGTGGCCATCTCGACGGTGGCCGGCAAGTTGATGATCGTCTGGCGCTCCGGCGTCGGCGTGAAGACCTCGAGCACCCGGTTGCAGATCTCGGCCGCGAATTCCAGCTCCGTGCCGGTGTAGCTCTCGGGCGAGTACTCGTAGTACACGGTCGTTTACGGAACGCTCGGCTCCATGCTCTTGCAGAGCCTCGCTCCGGAGAGCGCGAGGTCGATGATCCCCTGCCGGTCTTTGCGGAAGACGACCTCGCGCTGCAGCACGCTCGTCGAGTTGTAGAGGTGCACGATGGCCTGCTTGGCGCCTCGGATCGCCTCGTAGGTGCGCCTGATCAGGTGCTCGCGCGACTGGGTCAACACCTGGATGGTCACGTCGTCGGGTATCAGGTGCTCGTCGATCAGCTGACGGACGAAGTCGAAATCGGTCTGGCTGGCGCTCGGAAAGCCCACCTCGATCTCTTTGTAGCCGAGCGAGACCAGAAGGTCGAACATGGCGCGTTTGCGTTCCGCACCCATCGGGTCGATGAGCGCCTGGTTGCCGTCTCGAAGGTCGACCGCGCACCAGCGCGGCGCGTGTTCGATGCGCTTCGTGGGCCAGGTGCGGTCGGGCAGCTCTACGCGAACCTGCTCGTGGAACGGCCGATACTTGTGAATCGGCATCCCGCTGGGTTTCTGGGTGTTCCGCACTTCTTCTTCTCCTCGTCTCGCAGGTTCAAGCCAACGACAGACTCCGCGACGAGGATGGCCAAAGCGATCTAAGACTCGTCGCGGCAGCTAAGGAGGAGCATGCCGAACACGGGTTAAAGGTTAGCACCACCGGGCGTGTCTTCCTTTCCGCTCCGCCCTGCCGCCGAGGTGGGCCGGCCCCGTGTGAGGAACTCCGACATCTGCCGCCCGAACTCCGGCTTTGTCACGACGCTCATGTGAGTTCCGGGCGCGGAGGCAAACGTGCCCTGCCCCAAGGCTCCGGCGAGCCTCTCACCCGAGCCGTGCTCGTCGTCGCGGTCGCCGAGGAGCACCAAGCAGGGCACGGCGATCGCCCGAAGCTCGGCCGGGCCGGTCGGCACGGAGGTTTGGAGGATCATACGCAACGCCTCGGGGTCGCCGTGCATGCTGCGCACGAAGTGCCAGGCACGCCACTCGGCCCCGCCCGGCCGATGGCCCCCGAGGCCGGCGAAGAGCCGCTCGAAGAACCTGTCGCGGAAGGCCGGGTCGACGATCCCCTCCCACCCCATGCCGGCGACGATCGCGCGACCCGGGGTGGCGCCGCGGGCCAGCATGCGCACGACGGTACGGCCGCCCAGCGAATAGCCGCCGAGGTCATAGTCGTCGAGGCCGAGCCGGGCCACGAGGCTGAACGCGTCGTCGGCGAGGATGTCGGGCGGATAGGCGCCGGGGCTCTTCGGCCGGGCACTGTCGCCGTGCGCGCGCAGATCCGGCATGATGACGCGAAAGCCCGCCGCGGCCAGGCGGGCGGCGTGGCCGAATCGGATCCAATTCACCCAGGCGTTCGAAACGTAACCGTGCACGAGCAACAGGGGCCGGCCCTCCCCCACCTCCCGGTAGGCGAGGCGAACGCCGTCGCGGCCGAGGAAAAACCGAGGCTTCGGAGCCTTTGCGGGCGACGAGGGCACGGCGGCAGGCATGGCAGGCCTAGAACCCCAGGCGGCGAAGCTGCTTCGGGTCGCGCTGCCAGTCTTTGGCGACTTTCACGTGCAGGGCGAGGAAGACGTGCGAGCCGAGCAGCTCTTCGATCGCCGGCCGCGCCTCGGCGCCGACCTGGCGCAGGCGCACGCCGGAACGGCCGATGACGATGCCCTTCTGACTGTCGCGCTCGACGAAGATGTTCGCATACACTTCGACGAGGTCTTTGTCGTCTCTTGTGACGATGTCCTCGACGGTGACGGCGAGGGAATGCGGCAGCTCGTCGCGCACCCCGTCGAGCGCAGCCTCGCGAACGAGTTCGGCGACCCGGTCTTCCAGCGACTCGTCGGTCACCGCGTCGGGCGGGTAAAGCGGATGATCGGCCTGCGGCAGCAGGCGGATCAGCTCGGTTGCGAGCGTGTCGAGCTGGATGTGGTTCGCCGCCGAGATCGGCACGATCGCCTCCCACTCCCGCAGCCGGGCAACGGCCAGCAGCTTCTCGCTCGTCTGTGGCCGGCTGGCCGCGTCGATCTTCGTGACGATCGCGACCTTCTTCGCCCGGGGGAACGCGTCGAGGCGGGTGTTCACGAACCGGTCGCCGGGGCCGAGACGTTCGTCGGCCGGGAAGCAGGCACCGATGACGTCGACGCCGGAGAGGGTCTCTTCGACCAGGGAGTTCAGCCGCTCGCCCAGGAGCGTGCGGGGGCGGTGCACGCCCGGCGTGTCGACGATGACGAGCTGGCCGTTCTTGCGGTGCATGATGCCCCGGATGGCACGCCTCGTCGTCTGCGGCTTCGGGCTCGTGATGGCGACCTTCTCGCCGACGAGGGCGTTCATGAGCGTCGACTTGCCGACGTTGGGCCGGCCCACGAACGACACGAACCCTGCGCGATAGTCGCTCATCCGTTCTCCCCTTCTGCCGTACCCGGCGCGTCTGAGCCCGCACGGCGCTCCACGATCACCGTACTCAACCGCCGGCGATGCTTCTCCGCCCGCTCGGCGGTGAACACGAGGCCGAACGCCTCGACCCGGGAGCCGACCACGGGGAGCCTGCCGAGAAGCTTGCCGACCAGCCCACCGACCGAGTCGACGTCGTCTTCCTCCAGTGAGATGTCGAACAGGTCGGCGAGGTCACGGGCCGGCAGCCGCGCACTCACCCGATAACGGCCCGGGCCAAGCGGCTGCACGAGCTCTTCCTCACGATCGTATTCGTCGGCGATGTCGCCGACCAGTTCTTCGATCAGGTCTTCGAGGGTCACGAGCCCCGCGATGCCGCCGTATTCGTCGACGACGAGTGCCATGTGCACGGCGTCGGCCTGCATCTGGGCCAGAAGCGCGTCGGCCTTCTGCGACTCCGGCACGAAGACCGCCGGCCGCGCCAGCGCTTCGATGCCGGCCGCACGCTCCTCGCCGGCCGCCGGCCTGTCGGTCCCCTCGCCCGCGCCGGGCAGGCCGCTCCTCTCGGCGGCGTCGCCGCCCGGGGCCCCCTGGGCCGGGTGCCGGGTGCCGGCGAAGAGACGGCCGGCGAGATCGCGCAGGTAGAGGACCCCCACGACGTCGTCGATGTCGTCGCGCACCACCGGGACCCGGGAGACGCCGTGCGTGAGGAAGGCCGACAGCGCCGCACGTTCGCCCGTGCCGGCCCGCACGACGACCATGTCAGTGCGCGGCACCATGACCTCACGCACGAGGGTCTCGTTGAAGTCGAAAAGCGAATGGATGAACTCCCGATCGTCTTCTTCGAGCACGTCGAGCTCCGCCGCCTCGTCGACGATGCTGAGCAGCTGTTCTTCGCTCGCGACCCCGGCACCGCGGGCCCTGGACGGGGTGACCCGGTTGCCGAAGGCGACGAGGGCGTCGGCGACCGGGCCGAGGAGAACCCGGATGGCGTGCACGAGCGGGGCGGTCAGGCGCAACAGGGGCCTGGCATGCATGCGCCCCACGCTGCGTGGGCTCGCACCCGCCAGAACGAACGAGGCACCCGTCATGACGAGCGCCGCGACGACGAGCACCAACCACACGGGTTCGAAGAGCAGCGTGAAGGCGAGGGTGGCCAGCACCGCCGAGGTCATCTCGACGCTGACCCGAACGAACGCGACGGCGTTCAGGTGCGGGCCCGGGTCTCGGGCGATCGCGCGCAGCGACGACGCGACGTGCGAGGCGTCGGCGAGATCGTCGATATCGGCGTTCGACAACGACGTGATCGCCGCGTCCGTCGCGGCCATCAGCCCGCCGGCCGCGATCAAGGCGGCCGCGATGATGAGGAAGGTGAGCGACACGGAGTGCTCAGCGTCGTCGTTCGGCCGCCGTGAACCCGACGAGGATGTCACGCTGCAGCCCGAACATCTCGCGCTCCCCCTCCGGGTCGGCGTGATCGAAGCCGAGCAGATGCAAGAGGCCGTGGGTGGTCAAGAGCTGCAGCTCGTCCATGAGGGAATGCTGGGCGCGCTCGGCCTGCAGTTGTGCGACCTGGGGGCACAGCACGATGTCGCCGAGAAGACCCGCGGGCGTCGGGTCGTCCCCCGTTCCGGGGCGCAGCTCGTCCATCGGAAAGCTCAAGACGTCGGTCGGCCCGGGCTCGTCCATCCATTGCACGTGCAACTGCTCCATCGCGGCCTCGTCGACGAGAAGGATGCCGAGGTCTGCGTCGGGGCTCACATGCAGCGCGTCGAGCGCGTACCGCGCGAGGCGTTGCAAGGTCTCTTCTGTGATGTCGATGTCCGACTCGTTGTTCACCTCGGTCGACACCGCTCACCTGCCCCTCTGGGCGCCGCGCCGGCCCGCGATGCGGCTGCCCCGGCCGCCCGCAGGCCGAGTGGCACCCCGCCCGCCGCCACGGCCGCGCCCCCGGGCGGCCTGCGTCGCGGCCTCGTACCGCGTGTAGGCGTCGACGATGCGGCTGACGAGCGAATGACGCACGACATCCTCGCTCGTCAGATAGCTGAAGGCAATGCCGTCGATGCCCGTCAAGACGGAGCCGACCACCCGTAAGCCGCTCGCCACAGCCGGCACGTCCACCTGCGTGATGTCGCCGGTGACGACCATCGTCGAGCCGAAGCCGAGCCGGGTGAGGAACATCTTCATCTGCTCCGGCGTGGTGTTCTGCGCCTCGTCGAGGATGATGAACGAGTCGTTCAACGTGCGGCCGCGCATGTACGCCAGAGGCGCGACCTCGACGGTGCCGGAGGCGAGGAGCTTCGGCACCTGATCCGGATCCATCATCTCGTTCAAGGCGTCGTAGAGCGGGCGCAGGTACGGGTCGATCTTGTCGGTCAAGGTGCCGGGCAAGAAGCCGAGGCGCTCCCCCGCCTCGACGGCGGGCCGGGTGAGGATGATCCGTTCGACCGCGCGGTGCTGCAGTGCCTCGACCGCCTTCGCCATGGCGAGATACGTCTTGCCCGTTCCCGCCGGGCCGATGCCGAACACGATCGTGTTGTGGTCGATCGCGTCGACGTAACGCTTCTGGCCGAGCGTCTTCGGCCGCACCGCATGGCCGCGGGCTTGCACGATCGTCTTGCCCAGCACCTCCGACGGCCGACCCGCGTGATCGTGGATGAGACGCGCGGAGGACGCCACCTCGATCGTGTCGAGACTCTGACCCGACTGGATCATCTGCTGCAGCTCGCGGATCAGCTGCCGGGTCTCGGTGACCGCCGGCGTCGGGCCGACCAGCACGATCTCGTTGCCGCGCACATGCAGCCGCACGTCGGGGTGCTCCCGCTCGATCGTCGTCAAGAAGCGGTCTTGCGGCCCCAACAGCCGCACCATCTCGACGCCGTCGATGCGCAACGCCACCGTCGAATAACCGGGGCGCTCGCCGTCCTCGTCAGCCACGG
>DASTNL010000231.1:0-11880 GCA_035720905.1 Microbacteriaceae bacterium | reverse complement strand
GTCTGAGCGCCGTTCTCTCGGCAGGCGTGCTCGTAACGCCGAAGATCGGCCGCCGCGGTCGGGGTGTCGGTGGCGACGACGATCCAGGCGCCCGCTCCCTCGGGCAGCGCCTCGGCCGCGAACCTGGCCTCCGGGTCGTCTCCATCGGCCGCATAACGGCGGATCGCGCGGATCGACGCCTCGTCGAGCAGCTCGATCGTTGCCGGCAGCGCACCGCCCGTGATGATGCCGGCGACGGCCCCGAGCGCCGCGGGCACGTCGCGAAACGTCGCGGCGATGCCCGTCGGCGCGGCCGGCGCGGGGATCAGCCGCACCGTGGCCTCGGTGACGACCGCGAGGGTGCCCTCCGAACCGACGACGAGCCCCGTCAGGTCGTAACCCGCCACCGCCTTGACCGTCTGCGGTCGGGTGCGCACGACGCTGCCGTCTGCGGTCACGACTTCGAGGGAGCGGACCCAGTCGCGGGTCACCCCGTACTTGACGGCGCGCATGCCGCCGGCGTTCGTCGCCACGGTACCGCCGATCGAGGCGATCCGCGCGGAGGCCGGGTCGGGCGCATAGAAAAGACCGTGTTCCCTTGCGGCCTTCTGCAGATCGGCGACGATCACGCCGGGCTGCACGACCGCCGCGAGCTCTTCCCGGTCGACGCGGAGGATGCGGTCCATACCGCTCACGTCGAGGAGGATCGCGCCGGCGATCGCGTTGGCGCCCCCGGCGAGCCCCGTCAGCCTGCCTTGCGGCACCACGGGGGTGCGCGTCTCGTCGGCGATCCGCATGACCCGGGCCACCTCCGCCGTCGTCCTCGGGCGCACAACGACGCGGGCACCCGCCTCACCCGCAAGGCCGGAGCGGTCCGAAGATCTGGCCGCGATCGCGGCTCGTGTCGTGTCTACCAGGCAGGCGGAGCCGCTACGCTCCGAGGGCGAGATCTCGGCTGACCGGCCACGAGGTTCCGCGTTCTGCCGCACCCGATCGTCCGGTAGCGCGGCCAGCAGCCGCGCGACAACCTCGTCCATTCCCCTCCTCGCCGCGCTCGCGTCACTCCCACTCGATGGTGCCGGGCGGCTTCGAGGTCACGTCGAGCACGACCCGGTTGATGCCCTCCACCTCGTTCGTGATGCGGTTCGAGATACGGGAAAGCACGTCGTAGGGCAGCCTGGACCAGTCGGCGGTCATCGCGTCTTCGCTCGTCACCGGCCGCAAGACGACGGGATGCCCATAGGTGCGGGCGTCGCCCTGCACCCCGACGGAATGCACGTCGGCCAAGAGCACGACCGGGCACTGCCAGATCTCGCCGTCGAGCCCGGCGCCGGTCAGCTCTTCACGGGCGATCGCGTCGGCGGCGCGCAAAGTCGCCAGCCGGCCGGCGGTGACCGCGCCGACGATGCGGATCCCGAGCCCCGGCCCGGGGAAAGGCTGCCGACTGACGATCACCTCGGGCAGCCCGAGGGCGCGCCCGATCGCACGCACCTCGTCTTTGAACAGGGTGCGCAGCGGCTCGACGAGCTCGAATGCCAGGTCGTCGGGCAGCCCGCCGACATTGTGGTGGCTCTTGATGTTGGCGGTGCCGGAGCCGCCGCCGGATTCGACGACGTCTGGATAGAGAGTGCCCTGCACGAGGAACCGGACGGGGTCGCCGGCGTCGTGCGCCTCGGCGACGAGGCGTGCCTGGGCCGCTTCGAAGGTGCGAATGAACTCGCGGCCGATGATCTTGCGCTTGTCTTCCGGGTCGGTAACGCCCTCCAGCGCGGCGAGGAACCGGTCGGCCGCGTCGATGGTGACGAGCCGCACCCCCGTGGACGCGACGTAGTCTCGTTCCACCTGAATGCGTTCGTCGCGGCGTAGCAGGCCGTGATCGACGAAGACGCAGGTCAGCTGGTCGCCGACCGCCCGGTGCACGAGCGCTGCGGCGACCGCCGAGTCCACCCCGCCGGAAAGACCGCAGATCACCCGCCCCGTGCCCACCTGAGCCCGGATCGCCGCGACCTGGTCGTCGATGACGTTGCCGCTCGTCCACTCGGAGCCGACGCCGGCCACCTCGTGAACGAAGTTCTCCAGCACGCGTTGGCCCTGGTCGGAATGCCGCACCTCGGGGTGCCACTGCACCCCGTAAAGCCCTCGCCTGGGGTTAGCGAACGCGGCGACCGGTGTCGCGGGCGACGAGGCGAGCACGGCGAAGTCTTTTGGCGCGCCGGTCACGGAATCGCCGTGGCTCATCCAGGCCCGCTGCGCCTGGGGCTGGCCGGCGAGGAGCACCCCCTGGCATCCGGCCTCGTTGACGGTGACGTCGGTCGACCCATACTCCCGCCGCCCGGTGTGCTCGACCGTGCCGCCCAAGGCGCTCGCCATCAGCTGAAAGCCGTAACAGATGCCGAGCACCGGCACGCCGAGATCGAAGATGCCGGAGTCGAAGCCGGGGGCGTCCGGCGCGTAGACGCTCGCCGGGCCGCCCGACAGGATGATGCCGGCCGGGTGCCGCCTCTGGATCTCGGCGGCGGTGACGGTATGCGGCACGATCTCGGAATACGCGTGTGCCTCGCGCACCCGCCTGGCGATGAGCTGCGCGTACTGGGCTCCGAAGTCGACGACCAGGACCGTCGCCGACGAGGCCGCCGCGGCGCTCGCCCCGCTAATGGGTCTCCTCCCCCGCGGCGTGCACATCGACGGCGCTCGCCCGAGCCTCGTCCTCCTGCCGGACGGAGGCGAGGAAGCGCCGCACCTGCCGGGTGATGAAGTACTCGACAATGAATGACATGAACGGCACGACGCCGCCCAACGCGATCTGGATGAACTTCGTGAACGAGAGCCGCATGAGGCTCCACAGCCGGAAATCGGCGAAGAGGTAGACGACGTACAGCCAGCCGTGCACGATGAGGATCGCCGTCGAGACGTCGACGCCGTGCAGGTTCGTCTGCAGCGGGTTGAATTCGACGAAGCTGAACCCGGGCCGGCCCGGCACGCCGAAGTACAGCGAATAGCCGACGCCATATTTCACGATCATCTCGGCGACGAGCAGCAGCAGCATGGTCCCCGTGACGTACGCGGTGACTCGGTAAAGACGCAGCGCACCGGGAATCTTCGGCAGGTCGATGCGGCGGGGCCTGGCCGAATCGGCGGAACGCAGCTGCGCGAGAATGCGCGCCAGGAGCGACGCATCTTCGTCGGAGCCGGGTGTGTATGCCATGACTTCAGTCTACTTTCTGCCCGTCGCCGGGCCGGCCGGGGGACGCGAGGCCGACCCGCACGACGCCGGTCTCGTCGCCGTTCTCCCGCTCCCAGTAATCCTTTACGACCCGGTACCACAGGTACAGCGCGAAGCCGGCAAAAACAGCCCATTCGATCGCGTAGAAGACGTTCAGAAGATCGAGGGAGTGCTGCACGATCGGCGGAGGCGAATAGATCTCGTCGAGCCCCGCGACCGCGCCGTGCTCCACGACGTAGGCGGTGAAGACGACCGCGTCGTCCATGCCGTGCCACCTGTTCACGAGGTCGGCGACGGCGAGCATCGTCATCGTCTTCGGCGCGCTGCCCGCGGGCGGCACGACGGGTGCCTCAGTCGGCAGCATCCGCCCGGTCAGCTCCACCGGGGAAGCCGGCCTGGAGGAGAGTTCCCGGGCGGCGGCCTGCGCCTTGCTCTTGGTCGGCGCCCAGCCGCGTGCCACCGCGACGGCCTCCGCTTGGCCTGAGGCGCTCGTCTCCTCGAGGGTCAAATGCCCGACCACCCAGTAGCCGGTGCGGCCGTGGTTCAGCCGGTCGGCGACCAGCTGGTAGTCGCCCGGGACGAAGCTGCCCTGCAGGCTGACCCGCTGCCCGATGCTGGCGTCCGTCACGTCTTTGCCGGGCCGCGCCTCGCCGACGAACGGCTTCACCTGTTCCGTCGGCGCGAAGGCCGGCTCGACCGACTGGATGGCCCGGCCCAGCTGCCACTTGCCGAGGTAGGCGAAACCCGCGGCGACCGCCATCGCAAGGATCAAGGCGACGATCCACCGGGGTCGCAGCATCGTGCGGAAAAGGGTTACCTCGGTGACGCCGCCCACGTCACGCCCTGGGCCGGCCGATGGTCGCACGTCGCTAATGGTCGTCTCCCTCTTCGCCTTCCACGCCCTCACCCATCATCGCCTGCTCGACCATGCGGTCGATGGCGCGTTGGGTGCGCTCCGGGTCGTCGTCGGTGACGGCATCGACCAAGGCGATCTCCTCGTCGCGCACCGGGTTCGGCACCGCGGCGCGCGGCGCCGCCCTCGTCCGTCTCAGTAGAGCACCGAGGCGTTCGGAATTGGCTGCGAACAGCGGCCCGAGAACCGCCATCACGAGCACATACAGCCCGGCGAACGCGGAGAGGAGGCCGTTCAAGCCGGCCGCTACCGACAAGGTGGCGAGAATCAACGTGAACTCGCCCCGGTTCACCAGGATCGCGGCCGCGTTGACGCCCTCCGGCAGGTGGAACCCGTACATCTTCGCGATCGCGACGCCCGAGACGATATTCAAGACGAACGTCATCAAGACGGCCAAGAGCACGATGCCCACGACGGCCGGGAACTCGGTGACGTTCAACCCGAGGCCGAAGTTCACGAAGAAGAACGCTGCGAAGATATCGCGCAACGGAACAGTCACCCGTTCCAGGCGTGCGTGGAAAGTCGTCGCACCGAGGACGAGGCCGATCAAGAACGCGCCGATCGCGTCGCTGACGCCGATCACCTCGCCGATGCCGGCGAAAAGCAGTGCGAGGCCGAAGAAGAGGATGGTGAAGAGCTCCTCGTCTTTGGTGCGCAGCAGCCGGGAGACGACCTTGCCGCCGAACCGAGCGACGCCGAACATGGCGACAAGGAAGCAGAACGCCGTCGTCAGCTGCACGACGACCGGCCAGACCTCCGTCTTGCCGCTCAAGACGACGGAGACGATCGCGAGGTAGACGGCGATGAAGATGTCGCCGACGACCGTCACGCCGAGGATCATGGGGGTCTCGTCGTTGGCCAGGCGCCGCAGTTCGATGAGAAGCTTCGTGATGATCGCGCTCGACGACGTGCCCACCATGCCGGCGATGACGAGCGCCTCCCGGGGCCCCCAGCCGACCAGCATGCCGAACACGAACCCGACGCCGATGTTCAGAACGATGTAGAAGCCGCCGGTCACCAGAAGCTTGCCGGCGTTGCCGAAGAACTCGTCTTGGTCGAACTCGAGGCCCAGGCTGAAGAGCAGCAGAACGAGCCCGACTATCGCGATCAACTCGATGTGCCCGGGGTCGAAATTCAACGGGAACCATGTCGTGTGCGGGCTGCACAAGAGGCCGACGGCCATGTAGATCGGTATCGCGGGCAGCCCCACCAACCGCCCGGCACGGCCTAGAACGTAGGCGACGAGAAGCAGGATGCCGAGGATGATGAGGTCGGTGCCGACGATCATCTTCAGCGACCCGGCGGGGCGTCGATCGGGATCGCCGAGGTCGCGGTCGGCAGCTCGCCGGTGCGAAAGAAGGTGAAGGCTTTCGCCACCTTGTCCGGGCTGCCCGCGACGACCAGGGTGTCGCCTGGGAAGATCTTGAAGTCGGGGGAGGGTGCCGGGTTGGCGGAGTCGCCGCGCACGACGGCGACGACCGTGAGACCGACGAGCCCGTGATCGGCAGGCCGGCCGAGCGTCTGGCCGGCGATATGGTCTTCGTAATCGACGCTGAACCAGTCGATCGACAGGCCGGGAACCTGATCGAGCCCGGTGAGCGACTCCGTGATGCGGGTGCCGCCCAGAAGCTCCGCGAGGGTATGCGCCTCGTCTTCGCTCAGCCGCAACGACACCTTCGTGATGTCGCCGCCCTCGCGCTCGTCAGAGAACGTGATGAGGTCGCTATGGCCGGAACGATGGGCGATGACGCCGACCTTGCCGCCGTCTTCGGTGACGAAACTGTGCAGCACCCCGACCCCGGGCAGCTTGACCCGGCGTACATCGACCATCGTGAGGCTCCTCGGTTCGTCGGTCCCTCAATCCTACGGGCTAGCCGACCGGCAGCTCGGGAGTCGTCAGCCGGGCCTTCTCGGCCGACTCGTCGTCGGGCTGCTCCTGGCTGGCACGTTCGGCCTCGACACGGGCGAGATAATACGCGACCTCCCGCTCGCGGCGCTCCTCGCTCCAGCCGAGCGAGTGCGCCATGAGGGCCGCGGCCACGGGCGCCGCGGCCACGCCGCGATCCCACGCCTCGATCGAGATGCGGGTGCGCCTCGCGAGCACGTCGTCGAGGTGCTGTGCCGCCTCGTGCGTGCAGGCGTAGACCACCTCTGCGCCGAGGTAGTCGTCGGCGCCCGGCAGTGGCTCGCCGAGTGCCGGGTCGCCCTCGATCAGCTCGACGAGGTCTTCGGTGAGCGTGCCGTACCGGTTCAAGAGGTGTTCGATGCGCGCCGGGTGGATGCCGACCCGTTCGGCGAGCTTGCCGCGCCTGTTCCACGCCGCCCGATAGCCCTCGGCGCCGACGAGCGGGATATTCTTCGTCACCGACTCCGGGATCGTGCCGTCCATCGACGCGACGGCCGCGTCGATCGCGTCTTTCGCCATGACGCGATACGTCGTCCATTTGCCGCCCGCGATGACGACGAGGCCCGGGACGGAATGCGCCACCATGTGCTCACGGGAAAGCTTGGAGGTCTCTTCTGACTCGCCTGCCAGAAGCGGCCGCAGCCCGGCGTAGACGCCCTCCACGTCCTCACGGGTGAGCGGCACCGTCAAGACGGCGTTGACGTGCTCCAGCAGGTAGTCGATGTCGTAGGCCGTGGCTGCAGGATGCGTCTTGTCGAGGTGCCAGTCGGTGTCGGTCGTGCCGATCAGCCAATGCCTGCCCCACGGGATGACGAAGAGCACGCTCTTCTCGGTGCGCAAGATGAGGCCCGACTTCGACTGGAAGCGGTCGCGCGGCACGACGAGATGGATGCCCTTGGAGGCGCGCACCTTGAACTGGCCGCGCTCGCCCACCATGGCCTGCGTGTCGTCGGTCCACACGCCCGTCGCATTGACGACCTGCTTGGCGCGGATCTCGAAGGTCTCGTCGGCGAGCACGTCGCGGGCCTTGACGCCGACCACGCGCTCGCCCACCTTGAGGAAGCCCTCGACCCGCACGCACGTGGCCACATGCGCCCCGTAATGTGCGGCCGTGCGGGCGAGGCTCGCGACATAGCGGGCGTCGTCGACCTGCGCGTCGTAGTAGGTGATGCCGCCGATGTAACTGCTGCGCGAGAGCCCTGGGGCGAGCCTGTGCACCTGCCCGGCGGAGAGGTGCCGGTGGTGGGGCACGCCCGGGGTCATGCCCCCGGTGTACGAGAAGATGTCGTAGATCGCCATGCCGCTGCCGATGTAGAAGCGTTCGGCGACGCGGGTCTTCAGGGGGTAAAGGAAGCGCACGGGCCGCACGAGATGGGGGGCGATGCGCTGCAGCAGCAGCCCCCGTTCGGTCAGCGCCTCGCGCACGAGCCGAAAGTCGAGCTGCTCGAGGTAGCGGATGCCGCCGTGCACCAGCTTCGACGAGCGGCTGGAGGTTCCGGAGGCGAAGTCACGCCGCTCCACGAGTCCCACCGAGAGCCCGCGGGTGGCGGCATCCATCGCGCACCCGGTGCCGACGATGCCGCCGCCGACGACGAGGATGTCGAGCTCGCGCTCTTTCATCGCCTCGATCGCGAGGCGGCGCTCTTCCGGCCCAAGCTTCGACGGGTAGACGACGGTCTCCAACGCGCTCATCACAGCCTCCCACCCGGCCGGGACCTCACCGCCACGGTGGCTGCCGCGTCACACCCGGACCGTCTCTTTAGAGACTATGCTGCGCCCGTCTCCCCCGCACTCTTCGCCTGCCGCGGCGCGTGCGACGCCCCGCCCGGCCCGCGCCCAAGGCCGGGCGGCACCGACCCGTCGGGCTCGAAGCGTCCGAGGCACCCGAGAGCGCCCGCGACCCGCGGAAGGCGATTCAGTGTGCGCCGACGACGACCTCGACGCGCTGAAACTCCTTGAGGCTCGAATAGCCGGTCGTCGCCATCGAACGGCGCAGCGCGCCGACGAGGTTGGCGGTGCCGTCCGTCACCGACGCCGGGCCGAAGAGCACGCCCTCGAGCGACGCGACCTGGCCGACGTGCACCCGGTTGCCGCGTGGCAACTGGCCGTGGTAGGCTTCCGCGCCCCAATGCCAACCCCGGCCGGGCGCGTCTGTCGCACGTGCCAGGGCGGTGCCGAGCATGACAGCATCGGCCCCGCAGGCGATCGCTTTGACGACGTCGCCGGAGGTGCCGAGCCCGCCGTCGGCGATGACGTGCACGTAGCGGCCGCCGGACTCGTCGAGGTAGTCGCGCCGGGCGCCCGCCACGTCGGCGACCGCGGTCGCCATCGGCGCATCGATGCCGAGTGTGGCCCTGGTCGTCGAGGCGGCGCCGCCGCCGAAGCCGACGAGAACCCCGGCCGCGCCGGTGCGCATCAGGTGCAGCGCCGCCGTGTACGTGGCGGCACCGCCGACGATGACCGGCACGTCGAGTTCGTAGATGAACTTCTTGAGATCGAGCGGCTCCCGATTCTTCGAGACGTGCTCGGCCGACACGGTCGTGCCGCGGATGACGAACAGGTCGACGCCCGCCTCGACGACGGTGCGATAGAAGTCTTGGGTGCGTTGCGGTGAAAGGGCGGCCGCGACCGTGACGCCGGAGGCGCGCACCTCGGCGATCCTGGCGGTGATGAGCTCCGGCTTGATCGGCTCCGCGTACAACCGCTGCAGCTGCGCCGTGGCGCCTTCGGGCGGCAGACCCCGGATCGTGGCGAGCACCGGCTCCGGATCCTCATACCGGGTCCACAGTCCCTCGAGATCGAGCACCCCCAGCCCGCCGAGCCGGCCGATCTGGATCGCGGTCTTGGGGCTCACCACCGAGTCCATCGGCGCGGCGAGAATCGGAATGTCGAAGTGGTAAGCGTCGATCGCCCACGCCACGGAGACGTCCTCGGGGTCTCGGGTGCGCCTGCTCGGCACGACCGCGACGTCGTCGAACGAGTACACGCTACGCGCCCGCTTCGCGCGGCCGATCTCGATCTCCATGCTCACCCGCCCAGCCTATCCCGCGCCGCCCGGGGCCCAAGGTGCACCCGATGCGGCATGCTAGGTGCCATGGTGCTGAGCATCCCGCCCCTTTCCACGCTTCGCGAACGAACCAGCTCGAAATGGAAGACCTACCCGGCGGATGTCCTGCCGATGTTCGTCGCCGAACTCGACGTGGCGCTCGCCGACCCGATCCGCCGGGCGCTGGAGAAGGCGGTGCGCGACGGGGACACGGGTTACTCCGGGCCCGACCGCAGCCTGGCGGAGGCGTTCGCCTCGTTCGCGGCGTGGCGCTGGGGCTGGTCGGTCGACCCCGGCCGTGTGACCTACACCACCGACGTCAGCGTCGTGCTCGTCGAATCGCTGCGCATGCTCACCCGCCCCGGCGACGGCGTGATCGTGATGCCTCCCATCTACCCTCCGTTCTTCGACCTGCCCCCGGAGGCGGGCGCCCGCACGGTGAGCGTGCCTCTTCAGAAGAGTGGCGGCTCGTGGCGGATCGACCTCGCCGGCATCGAGCGCGAGATGGCGCACGGTGCCCGGGTCGTGCTGCTCTGCCACCCGCACAACCCGCTGGGCGTCGTCTTCTCGCGCGAAGAGCTGACGGAACTCTCCGAGATCGTCGCCCGTCACGGCGGGTACGTCGTAAGCGACGAGGTGCATGCCCCGATGACGCACGCCGACACCGCGTTCGTGCCCTATCTGACGGTGTCGGAGGCGGCTCGCGAGCACGGCGTCGCCGCCCACTCGGCCAGCAAGTCGTGGAACGTCGCCGGGCTGAAATGCGCCCAGTTCGTCACCGCGTCGGCCCGCATGGACCACCTGCTTCGAGGCATGGCCGACGAGGTGCATTTCCGCACCGGCATCTTCGGCCGCATCGCCGCCCGGGCGGCCTACACCGACGCTCGCGGCTGGCTCGACGAGCTCGACACGTTCCTGGGCGAGAACCGACGGCTTCTGGCGCGTCTCGTCACCGAACGGCTGCCGCAGGTGGGCTATTCGGAGCCGCACGCCGGCTACCTCGCCTGGCTCGACCTCTCGGCCCTGGGTTGGGGGGACGACCCCGCGCGTCAGGCGCTGCGCCTGGCACGCGTCGCGCTCAACAGCGGGCCGACCTTCGGCCCGCAGGGCGCCGGCCACGTGCGCTTGAACTTCGGCTGTGCGCCCGAGACCCTCGCCGAGGGTGTCGGGCGGCTGGCCGAGGCGGCCCGGCAACGATAGCCGGGCCCACGCGCTCAGCGTCAGCGACGGTAGTTGGGTGCCTCGACCACCATCTGGATGTCGTGCGGGTGTGATTCCTTCAGCCCGGCCGCCGTGATGCGCACGAACCGGCCGCGCTCACGCAACTCGGGAATCGTGCGGGCGCCGACGTAGAACATCGACTGCCGCAGCCCTCCGGCAAGCTGGTAGACGACGGCCGAGAGCGGGCCGCGATACGGCACCTGCCCCTCGATACCTTCGGGGATCAACTGCTCGTCACCCGGCACGTCCGCCTGGAAATACCGATCGCGAGAGTATGAGGTCTTCTTGCCCCTGGTCTGCAACGCCCCGAGGGAGCCCATGCCGCGGTACTTCTTGTACTGCTTGCCGCCCTCGAACACGAGGTCACCCGGGCTCTCGTCGCAGCCGGCCAGGAGCGAGCCAAGCATGACCGTCTCGGCGCCGGCGACGAGCGCCTTGGCGATGTCGCCGGAATACTGCAGCCCGCCGTCGGCGATCACCGGCACGTCGGCGCCGCTCGACGCAACCGCCTTCGCCGCCTCGTAGATCGCGGTGACTTGCGGCACCCCGACACCCGCCACGACCCGCGTCGTGCAGATCGATCCGGGCCCGACCCCCACCTTGACCGCATCCACTCCGGCGGCGATGAGCGACTTGGCGCCTTCTGCGGTGGCGACGTTGCCGCCGATGATGTCGACGTGCGCCGCCCGCGGCTCCGCCTTCAAGCGGCGGATGATGTCGATGACGCCCTGGCTGTCGCCGTTGGCGGTGTCGACGACGAGCACGTCGACCCCCGCGTCGACGAGGGTCATCGCCCGCTGCCAGGCGTCACCGAAGAAGCCGATCGCGGCGCCGACCCGAAGCCGACCCTCGTCGTCTTTCGTCGCGTTCGGGTAACGCTGCGACTTGTCGAAGTCTTTGACCGTGATGAGGCCCTTCAGCACACCGGCCGCGTCAACGAGCGGCAGCTTTTCCACTTTGTGCCTGGCCAGAAGCGCGAGTGCCTCGTCGTGCCCGACGCCGACCGGAGCCGTCACGAGAGGCATCGGGGTCATGACGTCGCCCGCCCGCGTCGTGGCCATCTGCTCCGGCGGCACGAAGCGCATGTCGCGGTTCGACACGATGCCGACGAGCGTGCCTGCCGCATCGATGACCGGAACGCCACTCACATGGAACTGCGCGCACAGCGAGTCCACGTCGGCGAGAGTCGCGTCGGGGGTCGTGGTCACCGGGTTCGTGATCATGCCGGATTCGCTGCGCTTCACCTTGTCGACGAATGTCGCCTGGTCGTCGATGGAGAGGTTGCGGTGAATGATGCCGATGCCGCCGTTGCGTGCCATGCCGACGGCCATCCGCGCCTCGGTCACCGTGTCCATCGCGGCCGAGATGAGCGGGGTGTGCAGGCTGATGCGCCGGGAGAGGCGGGAGGTCGTGTCGGCCTGGCTGGGGATCACGTTGGTGTGACCGGGGAGCAGCATCACGTCGTCGTAGGTCAAACCGATGAAGCCGAACGGATCTGTTTGATCCATGTCACCCCTTGTGAATCGCCACTCTTCTTCGAACCCATCGTAGCGGCACCGTCGCAAACGGCCGGCGCGGGCATGTCATCCACA
>DASTNL010000230.1:0-5104 GCA_035720905.1 Microbacteriaceae bacterium | reverse complement strand
GCCGCGACGCCCTCCGTCGCGGCGCGCATCTCGTCTACTTCTTGCACGACGAGCTCGTCGTGCACACACCCGAGGCCGACGCGGAGCAGGTGGCGCAGATCGTCCGACATGCGGCCTGGGCGGCGGGCCGCATGCTCTTTCCGGCGAGCCCCGCGACCTTTCCGGTCACCGTCGACATCGTCGAGCGCTACGCCGACGCCTCCTGACCCACCCCGGAGCCCCTCACGACCCCCCGGCCGTCGCCGTGAGAGCATGGTCGGGTGAGTGACGATCTGCGGCGTGCGACCCTCGTTTCCGAAGGCGGCGGGCCCGCCTGGAAGGCCCAGCAGGAGCTCGAGGCATTCCATCGTCGCCGCACTGAATCGGTGCGCACCCCGCAAGGTTTCCTCGCGCTCGTGAACACGCAATGGATCACCGACCGCGCGGCCGGCCCGCAGAGCGTGTGGGGTGCGGCCGGGCTGTGGTCGCCGGCGGCGCCCGGGGAATCCGGCCTGCGCGTCACGGCGCAGGCCTCCGACGGCGTGACGGTCGACGGCAGGCTCGTCGAGGGCGAGGTCGTCGTGCGCGGCAAGGACGACCCGCGGCCCAGCACGGTCGTCTTCGGCCCGGCCGTGACCGGGTACGTCATCCACGGCGAGGAGGGATACGCGCTGCGGGTGTGGGATCACACCAGCGAGGCGAACCAAAGGTTCGGATCGATCGACGCCTTCCCTTACAACCCCGACTGGGTCGTGGAGGCCGCCTTCACGCCGAACCCCGAGGGCACGACGGTGGGTTTCGAGCACGTCAAGTCGGAGGGCCGCACCCGCGAACTCGTCGTCCCCGGCTCGATCACGTTCACCAAAGACGGCATTGACTACGACGTGGCGGCGTTCCAGTCGGGCCGGGCGTTGCAGCTCGTCTTCGCCGACGCCACGAGCGGTGCGACGACTTACGGCGTCGGGCGTTTCCTTTTCACCGCACCCCGGCCCGACGGCTCCGTGCCGCTCGATTTCAACCGCGCCGTCCTGCCGCCCTGCGCCTTCAGCTACAGCTTCAACTGCCCGCTGCCGCCCGCGCAGAATCGGTTCACGGTGCCGGTGGAGGCGGGGGAGAAGAACGTTCTCGACACCGAGGGCCGGCTGCTGCACGCGTGAGGCCTCGCGGGCCGGCGCGGCCTCTCGCCTCACGAGTGGACCCACCCCGGCGCCCCGGCGTCGACCGCACGCGACGCGCCGATGGATCGGCGCCGGCCGGTGAGGCATAATGGGCGCGAACAGATAACTTGATACGGCGCTACACGCCGGCTACCGCTGCTCTCAGGTCGTAGGGGAAGACGCACCTGACGAGAACGGAGGAGTCGATGACAGTAGTCGCCCACGGGGTGCTATATGTGCACTCCGCGCCACACGCGATCTGCCCGCACGTCGAGTGGGCGGCCGGTCGTGTGCTTGGTCGCGCCATCCATTTCGATTGGGCCGACCAACCCGCACTCAGGGGGACGCGCCGCGCCGAGTTTCGCTGGGACGGCGCCCCGGGCGCCGGTGCCACCCTGGCCTCCGCCCTGCGCGGCTGGCACGACGTGCGTTACGAGGTCACCGAAGACGCCACGGCGGGAATGGACGGCGGCCGCTGGCTCCACACGCCGCGGCTGGGCGTGTTCTTCGCCCAGACCGACAGCGTCGGCAACGTCGTCGTCCCCGAAGACCTGCTGCGGCACGCGATGGAGGGCGCGGGTATGAACGGCGCCGAACTGCGCCGCCGCCTCGAAGGCGCCCTTGGGCAAGCCTGGGACGACGAGCTCGAGCCGTTCCGCTACGCCGGCGACGCGTGCCGCAGCCTGCGCGTGCTGCACCGCGTCGTCGGCTGACGAGGGTCGCCGAGCCTTTGTCAGGCTTGCGGGTAATCGCGCAACGCGATGACCGCGTTGTGGCCGCCGAACCCGAAAGAGTCGCTGATCGCCAACTGGGGCCCGTCGCCCAGCGGCTGGGTGGCCGCCGACACCGACAGCGGGATCTCTGGGTCGATGGTCGTGATGTTGATCGTGGGCGGCGCCACGCGGTCGCGCAGCGCGAAAACGGTGAAGACCGCCTCTAACGCGCCCGTGCCGCCGAGCAGGTGCCCGGTGGAGGCCTTCGTGGCCGAGACCGGTATCTCGTGAACCCGCTCGCCGAACACCTCTCGCAACGCGGCGTATTCCGCCGGGTCGCCCACTCGCGTGCTGGTCGCGTGCGCGTTGATGTGGGTGACGTCGTCGGGCCCGGCCCCCGCCACCTCCAGCGCCTGCAGAACCGCACGGCGAGCTCCGCGGCCCTGGGGATCGTTGGCGGTGATGTGGTACGAGTCGGCCGTCACCGCGCCGCCGGCCAGCTCCCCGTAAATGTGCGCCCCGCGCGCGAGAGCGTGCTCTTCCGTCTCGAGCACGAGGCTTGCGGAGCCTTCGCCCATGACGAACCCGTCCCGGTCGACGCTGTACGGCCGGGAGGCCGTCTTCGGGTCGTCGTTGCGCTTCGACAAGGCCTGCAGCGAGGCGAACGACGCCACCGTGATGGGGTGAATGGCGGACTCGGTGCCGCCCGCGATGACGACGTCGGCAAGCCCCGCCTTCAGGTGCTCGTAGGCGTTCACGAGGGATTCGTTGCTCGACGCGCAGGCCGAGGCGACGGTCGTCGCGAACGCGCGCGCCTGGAAGTGCATCGACAGGGTCGCGGCGGCCGCGTTCGGCATGAGCATCGGCACCGTCATCGGCAGGACGCGGCGTGGCCCGCGCTCCCGCAACGTGTCCCACGCGTCGAGCAGGGTCCAGACGCCGCCGATCCCGGTGGCGTAGTCGACGCCGAGGCGCTCCGGGAGGACGTCGGGCTCGCCCGCGTCGTGCCACGCCTCCATCGCGGAGACGAGCGCGAATTGGCTCGACGGGTCGAGCCGTCTCGCCGTCTGCCGCGCCAACAAGGTATCGGGCCGCACCTTCGCCTCGGCCGCGAAGGTCACCGGCAGGTTGTACTTCGCCACCCAGTCGTGCTCCATGGTGCGGGCGCCGGACTCACCGGCCAGCAGAGCCTCCCAGCTCTCCGGGGCGGTTCCGCCCAGCGGTGAGGATGCCCCGACACCCGTGATGACGATTTTTCCTGTCATGCGGTGATACTCCGTGTTGTTGCTGTCTGTGCTGTTGTGTCTGTCGTGCCGTCAAGAGTTCCGCCGCGGGCACGGGCGGCGCATCCCGGGGTCGGGTTCCGGGTCAGGCCTGCGCCTTGAGGATGTAGTTCACGGCGTCGCCCACGGTCTTCAGGTTCTTGACTTCGTCGTCGGGGATCTTCACGCCGAACTTGTCTTCGGCGTTGACGACGATGGTCATCATGGAGATCGAGTCGATGTCGAGGTCGTCGGTGAACGATTTGCCGGGCTCGACCGTGTCGGTCGCGATGCCGGTTTCGTCGTTGATGAGGATCGCGAGCCCGGCGAGGATGTCTTCAGAGGACAAGGCCATTGTTGATTTCTCCTGTTTGTGTGGTGTGAGGCGTTGAATATCTTACGGGGATGACGGGTGACGCCTGGGCGTGGTCGTCGCCCCTTCGGCGTTCACGAGTCGCGGTCGATCAGCTCGATGGCGGCCGGCAGATCGTCGGGTGTCTTCACCGCGACGGTCGGGATGCCGGGCAGGCCGCGCTTGGCGAGCCCGACGAGCGCCCCGGCCGGGCACACTTCGATGAGCCCGGTGATGCCGGCGGCGACGAACGACTTCATGCAGCGGTCCCACCGCACGGGCGAGGACACCTGGCCGATCATGAGGTCGACGAATCGGCGGCCGTCCCCGACGGTCTGCCCGTCGCGGTTGCTCCAGACACGCATCTGCGGGTCGGCGGCCGGCAGCGTCGCCGCGTAGGCGGTGAGCCGCTGGACGGCGGGCAGCATGAATCGGGTGTGGAACGCTCCCGCCACGCGCAGCGGTATGACGCGGGCGTGCGCCGGCGGGTTCTCTTTGAGCTCGGCCAGTGCCTTCACGGGGCCTGCGACGACAATCTGCCCGCCGCCGTTGTAGTTGGCCGGTGCGAGGCCGAACTGTGCCAAGAGCCGCTCCAGCTCCGTCTCGTCGGCGCCCAGTACCGCGCTCATGCCGGTCTCGTCGTGGCCGGCCGCCTCCGCCATCGCGAGTCCCCGCTCTCGCACGAACGACACCGCGTCGTCTTCGGTGAGGATGCCGGCCGCGGCCGCCGCCGTGATCTCGCCGACCGAATGGCCCGCGACTCCGCCGATCTTCGCCCGCCGCCCGTCGGCCAGTAGTTCGCCAAGGACGAGAAGGCCGGCCGCGACGATGAGGGGCTGGGCGAGGGAGGTCTCGGTGATCGTCGCGTTGTCGCTCATCGTGCCGTGCATCGCAAGGTCGATACCACAGGCCTCGGAGATCGCGGCCAGATGCCAGGCGAAGCGTGTCTCGCCGAGCCAAGGGGCGAGGAATCCGGCCTTCTGGGATCCCTGCCCCGGGCATGCGACGACGATCACCTCTTTAGTCTGCCAAGGAGGCTCGCGCCACCGGTGTGGAACACAGACTAATTTCAGGACTCGCAATTGTTTTCTTGCCACAACTTAGTCGCGGGTCACCCGCCGATCGTCGGTCGGCTCCGATCGCCCGTGCTCGTCGACGGTCGCGCGCCATCCCGGCCGGGGAGTGTCGTGGGCCGTCACGCACTCACGGCTCGTCAGAGGCGGGCGGCTCGGCGCCGGGCGCCGGTTCGCTGATGGCGCCGACGATCAACGCGGTCTGCAAGATGAGGGCCTCCCGCGGCCCCGTCGCGTCCCATCCGATGGCCTCGGAGATGCGGCGCAGCCGATAACGCACCGTGTTCGGGTGCACGAAGAGTTCGCGCGCTGTCGCCTCCAGTGAGCGGCCGCTGTCGAGATAGGCGCTCAGGGTGATGAGGTCTTGGGTTCTCGCTCGCAAGGGCAGGTAGATGCGCTGGACGAGCGCGGTGCGCGCGAGCGGGTCGCCGGCCAGCGCCCGCTCGGGCAGCAGGTCGTCGGCGAGGACCGGCCTAGGCCTGCGGCGCCAGGCGTGCGCCACGGAGAAGCCGGTCAAGGCTGCGCGGGCGCTCGACGCGGCCTCGACGATGCTCGCCACCTCGTGGCC
>DASTNL010000229.1:0-10348 GCA_035720905.1 Microbacteriaceae bacterium | reverse complement strand
GCGGCGCCGCCGCGATCGGTGAGCGGTGACCGCCCGGTGGCGGCCTGACGGCGCCGGCCGCCGCAGAGAGGTTCTAGCAACCTCGGTGTCTAAATAAGCAACTTAATTTGACAGTTTGCCTCAAGCAACGTAGGTTGACGTCATGACCCCCGCACCGCCACCTGCGCTCGGCGGGCCCGCAGACGGGCTCGCCGCGGTCGTCGCCCTGCGCGAGCTCGCCGACCGGCTGGAAGACGCGGAGGTGGAGCGTGCCCTTCGCGAGGGATGGTCGTGGAGCGAGGTCGCCGCGGCGCTCGGCGTGACCCGGCAGGCCGTGCACAAGAAACACCATCGGCGGCTCGACGCCGCCGACATCGACCTCAGGAGGCGTCATGGCTGAGAACCCGCCCATGGGGGGGATGCCGCCCGGCGTGCGGGCGATCGTCCTCGCCGCGATTGAGGAGGCGACCGGCCGCGGGGCGGCGGCCGTCGAGGCGTCCGACCTGCTGCTTGCCCTGACGATCGGGCCGGGCCCGGTCGCCGAGGTCCTCGCCGAGGTGGGCCTGGACCATGACGGTCTCGCCGGGGCCTTGCGTGTCGAATGGGAGGCGAGCCTGCGCTACGCCGGCGTGGCCCCTCTGCCGGCGGAACAGTTGGCCGCCACCCCCGCGCATAACAGGCCGCGCTTCGGCACGAGCGCTCGCGAGGCTCTCGTCGCCGGGCACCGGATGCTCGCCCACGCAGCCGCGCGCCGCAGCGGTCGCCGGCGCGACGACGAGCGAAGCGTGGCGTTGGGCGTCTTACACGCCGAGCTCGGCACTGTGCCGAGGGCCTTGGAATTGGCGGGGGTCGACCGGCGGAGCCTCGCCGCACGCATCCGGGCTCTCTGAAGAGAGGATGCTACCGAGGCGGCCCATCGCGGGCAGCGCAGGGCCGGCGGTTCGCCTCGTTCGACGAGCATCCCCCCACCCCACGATCCACGACCACGACCTCTGCGTCACGCCGGGCGAACGTCGCCGGCATGCACTGCACGCAAGCCGCCCTGCGGCATTCGCAGGGAAACGACATACGAAAGGACACCGCCATGACCACCGACCCCGATTGGGCCGTTCGGGCCCACGGCCTGGTGAAGACCTTCGGCACGAACCGCGCGGTCGACGGCGTCGACCTCGACGTCGCTGCCGGCAGCATCTACGGCGTGCTCGGCCCGAACGGCGCCGGCAAGACGACGACGATCAGCATGCTCGCGACCCTCTTGAAGCCGGACGCGGGCGAAGCACTCGTCTTCGGGCACGACACTCAACGTGAGGCGCAGGTCGTGCGTCAACTCATCGGGGTGACCGCCCAGTTCGCGTCGGTCGACGAGTCGATGAGCGCGAAAGAGAATCTGATGCTCTTCTGCCGCCTGCTCGGCCTCAGCCCGGCTGCGGCCCGACGCCGCACCGCCGACCTGTTGGAAGAGTTCGCGCTCGCCGACGTGGCGAAACGGACGCTGCGCAAATTCTCCGGCGGCATGCGTCGCCGCCTCGATCTCGCCGCGAGCCTCATCGCGCAGCCTCCGCTGATCTTCCTCGACGAGCCGACCACCGGCCTCGACCCGCGCACCCGGGCGCAGATGTGGCAGACCATTCGTCGCCTCGTGCACACCGGCTCCACGGTGCTTCTCACCACCCAGTACCTCGACGAGGCCGACCAGCTGGCCGACCGGATCGCCGTCATCGACACCGGGCGCGTCGTGGCGGAGGGGACCGCCGACGAGCTGAAGGCCTCCGTCGGCACCTCCTCGCTGCAGTTGCGCGTGGCCGACCCGGGCGACCTCGACGTGGCACGGCGCTCGCTCGGCACGGTGCTCGGCACTGCCGCGGCCGTCTCGGGCGAGACGACCAGGCTGACCGTGCCGCTCACCGACCTCGACAAAGTCGTGGACCTCCTCATCCTGCTGCGCGAGGAGGGCGTGAGGCTCGCCGAGGTGAGCGTGCAGAAACCCACCCTCGACGAAGTCTTTCTCGCCTTGACGGGCCACGGCGCGCAGCCGGAGGCGGGCGGCCCGGCCGACGATCTCTCGCGCGAACGCGAAGGAGTACACGCATGAGCACACCGACGACGATCACCCCGGTCGGCGAACGGCGCCTCGTCGGCCACGTGGGCCTCGGCCAGACGTTGGCGAACACGCTGACCATGGCGCATCGCGGCCTTCTGAAGATCAAGCGCACGCCGGAACAGCTGATCGATGTGACCGTGCAGCCGGTGTTGTTCACCCTCATGTTCACCTACCTCTTCGGCGGTGCGATCGCCGGCGACCCGCTGAAATACCTGCCGTTCTTCCTGCCGGGCATCCTCGTGCAGACGGTGCTCACCACCTCGGTGGTCACCGGGGTGCAGCTACGCGAAGACATGGACAAGGGGGTCTTCGATCGGTTCAAATCGATGCCCATCGCCCGCATCGCACCGTTGTCCGGGGCTCTCTTGGCAGACACGGTGCGTTACGGGATCGCGACGGTGCTGACCTTCCTCGTCGGCTACATCATGGGTTTTCGGCCCGGCGGAGGGCTGGGCGGCGTCGTCGTCGCCGGCGTCTTCGTGATCGTCGTCTCGTGGGCGCTCAGCTGGCTGTTCGCGTTCTTCGGGGTGATCGCCCGCACCGCGGCCAGCGTGCAGGGGATATCGCTCGTCATCCTCTTCCCGCTCACCTTCCTCTCGAACGCCTACGTGCCCACGAAGACCATGCCGGGGTGGCTGCAGGCGTTCGTGAACGTCAATCCCATCTCACATCTCGTCACCGCTGCCCGGGATCTCACGACGCACGGCACCGCGGGCATCGACCTCCTTTGGGCGATCGTCGGAGCGGCGATCGTCGTCGCGGTCTTCGCCCCGCTCACCGTGCGGGCCTACATGCGACGGGCCTGAGGCTCGCGTCGCGCTCGGCGGGGCGCCGCCGGGGCGCTCGGCCGGCCGGCGCCTGGTTCCCGTGCGCCGGCCGGCGGCGGGCCGGGTCGCCGCCGGGCCGGTGCGCCTGCCATGCTGGGAGGCGCACCGGATGTCGCGGGGGCTGGGCCTTCGAGGCTGGCGCGCCGCGTGCCGGGGCGTCGTGGAGGCGTGAACGAGGGGGAGGCGCGATGGGCGTCGAAGGCGTCGACGGATCCGTTCCGACGAAAGCCGGCCCGGCCGGGGCCGGCGTGCCGGCGGCCGAGGCGCAGCCCGGCGTGCCCGGGAGGGCCCGGGCGGTGCGCGAGCGCCTCACGGCGACACGGTTCTTCCCCTCGCCGCAGGCCGCGCGGGTCCGGCGCGTCGCTGAGCCCGATCCCAGGCTCTCCCACGTGTACGACGACGAGTTCCGGGTGGACCTGGAGCGGATCCGCTTCTCGCCGTACTTCTCGAGGCTCTCGGCCGTCACCCAGGTGATCCCGCAGGCCGGCAGCGGCACCGTCATCCACAACCGGCTGACCCACACCCTCAAGGTCACGGCCGTCGCGCGGTCGATCGCGATGGGGCTGCGGGCGGCGAGTGAGGACGATCGCGAGACGATCGTGCACCTGGGAGGCTGTGACCCGGTCGTCGTGCAGGCCGCCGCCGCCGCACACGACCTCGGCCACCCGCCGTTCGGGCACCTGGGCGAACACGTGCTCGACCGGCTCGCCCGAGACCGGCTGGGCCTCGCCGACGGCTTCGAGGGCAACGCCCAGACCCTGCGCATCGTGGCGGCTCTCGACACCTGCGACGCCGCTCCCTCCGGCCTCAACCTGACCGCGGGGGTACGTGCCGCGGTGCTGAAATACCCGTGGACGCGCGGGCGTTGGCGTGGCCTGGCGGGTACGACCCCCGCGCACCTCCTGCCCCGCGGAGTCGGCCGCGCGGCGGCCGCTGGGGCGGCGAAGTTCTCTTGCTACGTGCTGGAGGAGCAAGAGATGCGGCAAGCCCGGGCCGCCTATCCGGCGGTCGCCTGGGCCCAGCAGACCGTGGAATGCGCGATCATGGACATCGCCGACGACATCGCCTATTCGGTACACGACCTCGACGACTTCTATCGGGCCGGCGTGCTGCAACGCTCCGTTGTCGCGGCCGAGTTCGACGCGTGGCTGGCGGGCAGCACGCGCCTGGCCGCGCTGGGCGAAGACGAGTTGGCCGGGCGGCCGCGCACACCCGGCTATGCCCTCGAGGCGACCTGGCGGGCCGCCTTCGCCAAAGACGGCTGGATCGCCGACAAGGAGGCGTTCGTCGACTCGGTGCGCCGGGTGCAAGAAGACCTCGTCGACGGGCTGCTCGACGTGCCCTACGACGGAGGGGTGGCCGCCGATCACGCGGTCGCGGGCTTCACGCGCCGCTGGATCGATCGCCTCAGCCGCTCCGTCGTGGTCGAGCGCCACCCGAACGTGCGCGGCTCCCACGTGCGCCTGACCCGGGCCGCGTGGCACGACGTCGTCGTCTTGAAGTTCGTGCACGCACATTTCGTGCTCCACAGGCCCGACCTTGCCATCTACCAGCGCGGCCACGCGCGGGTCATCGAGACCCTCGTCCGGGCCTTCGCCGACTGGCTCGCCGACCCCGACGACGCGCCGCGCGTGCCGCGTCGGCTGGCCGACCTCGTCGACGCGGCGACGGCGGCCTACGCCGACCTCGCCGCGGCCGGCTCTTCGGCGCCGTCGGCCGCTTGCGGCGGGGCCGGACGCGACCGGGCAGTCGCAGGCCCGGCCACCGTCGAAGCACGAGGCCGCGGCCGGGCCATCGTCGACTACATCGCCTCGCTCACCGACGCTCAGGCCTTGTCGGCCGCGGCGCTCATCGGCGGCGGCTCCGTCGGCTCGTGGGAAGACGGCCGGAGCCTGTGACCGCGGTGCCCGGGCGCGCTCGTCGGCGGCGGCCGGCCTAGGCGTCGAGGGTGAGCGGATTCGCCTCGTCGGCGACCCACTCGTTGAGCGAGCCGTCGTAGAGCGCCACGTTCTCATGCCCGGCGAGGGCGAGGGCGAGCGCGTTCTCCGACGAGGCGACGCCGGAGCTGCAATAGAGTACCGCCCGGTCGGAAGGCTTCAGGAGCGGCTCGAAGGTGGTCCGGATCTGGTCGACGTCGTACAGCGCGTTCGTCGCACGGTCGATGAGCGTGCCCGGGGGAATGCTCCGACTGCCGGGAATGTGGCCTTTGCGCGGGCGGAGCCCGGCCTGGCCGATGTATTCCCGACGGGGCACGCCGCACAGGAGCACGCCGGGCGCCTCGCCGCTCACAACGGCGCGCACGTCGTCTTGGCTGGCCCACATCTCTTCGCGGGGCCGAGCCGTGAACGACGAGCCCTCCCTGGGCGGGACCCAGCCGGTCTCGAGGGCACGGCCCTCCGCCTTCCACTTGGTGAGGCCCCCGCTCACGATCGCGACGTTGTCGTGGCCGAAGGTGCGGAACAGCCACCATAGGCGGGATGCCCAGTGGCCGATGGAGGTGTCGTAGAGAACGAGTGCGGTGTCGTTGTCGACGCCGAGCCCCGCCGCCGCCTCTTCGAAGGCCTGCGCGTCGGGGCGGGGAAAGCCGTATCGCCCGTTCGGGTCGCTGAAGGAATGCAGCAGGTCGGCGTAGACCGCGCCCGGGATGTGACCGTCGATGACGTACGGGTCGTCGCCGCTCGTGAAGCTGTAACGGCCGTCGGGGCTGTCGACCTTCAGCACCGACACGTCGGCGACGACGAGCCCGGGGTCGTGCAGGTGCTCGGCGAGCCAGTTCGTCGAGACGGCGGGGGAGGGGACTGTCAGTGTCGGGGCGGCGGCTCCGGCTGGGGAGGCGGTAGAAGTCACGCTCTCAAGCCTATTGGGCGCCGCCCTGCGGCGTCGCCGCGGAGGCCAGGGAGGGCAGGCGGCGCGCGCGCAGGCTGAGCCGTCGCCGCAGCGCGTGGCGGCGTCGGGCCTGACGCACCCGGGTCGTCACCTGGTCGGTGGCCAGGCCCAAGGCGACGGCGATCACGATACCCACGGCCGCGGCGACGAGCGGCTGGTTGTGCGCCCACGTGCCGGCCACGAGGCCGACCATGGTCGAGTAGATCGACCAGGACACGCCGCCCAACACCGTGAGCGGCCAGAACCGCCGCCACGACAGCCTCGTCGCCCCCGCCGTCATGTTGACGGCGAGCCTGCCGACGGGAATGTAACGCGCCGTCAGGATCACGACCGCGGTGCGATGCCTGAGCGCCCGACCCGACCGGGCAAGCATGCGTCGCACCCGGCGGCGTCGCATCCAGCGGAACCGCACGCCCGCGCGCCGGCCGATCCAGTATGCGATGTTGTCGCCGAGCGCGGCACCGAGCGCCGCGACGAGAACGATGAGCCACGGCGCGGGCGCCCCGGAGGCGATGCCCACGGCCGCCGCCGCGACGACGACGCTCTCGCTCGGCACGGGCGGGAAGAAGCCGTCGATGACGACGAGCGCGAAAAGTACCGGATACACCCACGGCGAGGCCATCAGGTGCATGACCAGGTCGGTGACCGGATCCATACGACTCCCGTCAGGTCTTCTGGCCGGGCGCAGGCAGTAGCCGCGCCAGGTAATGCATCACCTTGTTCACCGCTTCGGCGGAGTCGGCGTCCCCGTCGTTCTGAAACGCCCACCAGGCTTCCCCGCCGAGTTTCATCGCCGTCTCTGCGTCGCCGGCTTTGCCGAGTCTACGCAACGCCGTCACCAGGATGGCCGCGATGTCGCGGTGTGCGGGCTGTGACATGCCTGTCAGCGCATCGCCTTGTGGCTGGAAATCTGGCCCGTGTCGAACCCGAAGAGGTGCAGGCCGCCGTGGAAGCGGGCATGCTCGACCTTGACGCAGCGGTCCATGACGATCGTCATGCCTTTCGACTCGCCGTAGCGGGCCGCCTCCTCGTTCCAGATGCCGAGCTGCATCCAGACCGTCGTCGCGCCGATCGCCTCCGCCTCGTCGATGACGCTTTTGAGGTCTTGCGGCTTGCGGAACACGTCGACGATGTCGGGCACCTCCGGCAGATCGGCGAGGCTGGGGTAAACCGGCCGGCCGAGGATCGTCGTCAGGTTCGGGTTCACGAAGTACAGCCGAAAGTCGGTGGACTGGGTCAGGTAGGTCTCGACGAAGAAGCTGGCCCGGTTCATCTTGTCGGAGGCGCCGACGATCGCGATCGACTTCGCCCCCCGGAGGATCGCCAGGCGGGCCTTCGCGTCGGGTCCCACCCAGGTGCGCGCTCGGCGCAGCGCCCGCGCGAGCGGCGACGCCGCCGGAATCTGACAACTCAACCCGTTCGCGAACTCCGTCGTCACGAGGTCTGTGTCTGCCGTGGCCGTGCTCATTGTTGTTACCTCCCGCAGCTAGGCGTCCGCCTGGGCGAGCGCTTGGTCCAGATCGTAGATGATGTCTTCTGGGTCTTCGATGCCGACGCTGATGCGCACCACGCCGGGCAAGACGCCCGCGTCGATGAGCTGCTGGTCGGTCAGCTGGCCGTGCGTCGTCGAGGCCGGGTGGATGACGAGCGTCTTCGCGTCGCCGAGGTTTGCGAGGTGGCTGGCCAGGTTGACCGACTCGATGAACGTCTGCCCGGCGGCCCGGCCGCCCTTCAACTCGAAGCTGAACACCGAGCTGGCGCCCTTGGGCAGGTACTTCGCCGCGCGGTCGTGGTGCGGGTGGCTCGGAAGACTCGCCCAGTTGACCTTCTCGACCCGCGGGTCGGCCTCGAGCCATTCGGCGACGATGCGTGCGTTGTCGACGTGCGCCTGCATCCGTTGCGGTAGCGTCTCGATGCCGAGCGAGAGGAGGAATGCGGCGTGCGGGTCGAGCACCGGGCCGATGTCGCGCAACTGCTCGGCGCGCAGCCTCGTCAAGAACGCGTATTCGGCGAAGTTGCCCGACCAGGTCAGGCCGCCGTAGGTGTGCATCGGCTCGGTGAAGAGCGGGCGCTTCGGGCTTTCCCAGTCGAACCTGCCCGACTCGACGATCATGCCGGCGACGATCGTGCCGGTGCCGCAGAGGAACTTGGTCGCGGAATGCATGGCCACGTCGGCGCCCCACTCGAACGGCCGGTTGAGGTAGGGCGTGGCGATCGTCGAGTCGATGATGAGCGGCAGGTCGTGGGAATGTGCGACCTCGGCGAGGCCCTCGATGTCGGCGATCTCGCCCGACGGGTTCGCGATGGTCTCGGCGAAGACGAACTTGGTCTTGTCGGTGATCGCCGCGTCATAGTCGGCGAGATCGGCGGAGGCGACGAAGGTCGTGTCGACCCCGAGCCTGCGCAGCGTCACGTCGAGCTGGGTCACCGAGCCGCCGTACAGGTTGGCGGAGGCGACGATGTTGTCGCCGGCGCCCGCGAGCGAGGCGAAGACGAGAAACTGCGCGGAGAGGCCGGAGGCGGTGGCGACCGCGCCGAGCCCGCCCTCGAGGCTTGCGACGCGCTCCTCGACGCTCGCCACGGTCGGGTTCGACAGGCGTGAGTAGATGTTGCCGTATTTGCGCAGCGAGAACCGCGCCTCCGCGTCGGCGGCGTCGTCGAACACGAACGCGCTCGACTGGTAGATCGGCAAGGCGCGCGCGCCGGAGACCGGGTCGGGAATATTGCCGGCGTGGATTGCCCGCGTGCGGAAGCCGTACTCGCGATCTGCCATGTTTCCACGGTAGTCGATCCGCGGTCAGGCGCCGTGCGGGCCGCCCGTGAGCCCCCGGCCATGCGTAACATGGCGCAATCCGGCGCCGACCCATCGCCGCACCCCGCCGTCGCGCCCTTCGCCTGCTGCCGGGCTGGTTCCCGGTCAGCGCCAGCTGGGCAGCCACATGTGCAGGTTCCAATACCACAGCGGAATACGCGCGGCCACCCAGATGGGCCAGAAGAAGATGCTGGCGGCGCAGACGATCCCGAGGTAGCCCGCCACGAGGCGAAGGCCGATCCGGCGTCGGCGCGGCGGGTCCGCGGGCCGGCCGATGACGATCGCAGCCACCGCGGCGATCCCCAAGATCATGTAGGGCTCGTACGCGATCGTGTAGAACTCGAAGATCGTGCGGTTGATATAGAGCAGCCAGGGCAGGTAGCCGGCGCCGAAGCCGGTCAGGATCGCGCCCGCGCGCCAGGAGCGGTACCGCACCAGCCGGTAGACGAGGTAGGCCATGCACGCGGTGCCGACCCACCAGATGAACGGGTTGCCGAGCTCCGTGATCTCGCGGGCACACTGCACGGCGGGGCACCCGGCCTGGCCGTGCGCGGTCTGCACGTAATACATGCTTGTCGGCCGCCACAAGAAGAGCCAACGCAGCGGCCCCGACTCGTAGGGGTGCGGCACGTGCAGGTTGATGCTGTAGTCGTACATGGCGACCTGGTAGTGCCACAGGTTTTGGAACCACAGTGGAACCCACGCAAGCGTGCCCTGCCACGCCCCGCCGACTGCCTGCGCCCAGTGCCGGTAGTAGCCGCCGGAGGTGGCGATCCAGCCCGCCCATGTGGCGATGTAGGTCGCCAGCGCGAGCGGCACCATGACGAGGAACGTGACGGGACCCTGCTTCGCGACCGCGCCGGAAAGCCAGTGGCGCAGGCCGTGGCGGCGCCGGGCGGCCATGTCGACGACGACCACGTAGCAGGCGAAGAACGCCAGAAAGTAGAGGCCCGTCCATTTCGTGCCGGAGGCGAGGCCGACGGCGGCCGCGGCGGCAAGCAGCCACGGTCGCCACCACAGGGCCGGGCCGTAGCGAGGGGCGGGTGCTGCGCGGGCGCCCTCCGGCCCGGCCATGCTGGGTTCGCTCCGACCGTGCCCGGCACGGCCGACGAGGGCACGCTCAAGCCGGCGTGCGGCCCAGCCTCGGTCGATGAGTACGAACCAGAACGCCAAGAGCGCCAGGAACATGACCGAGTTGTCGAGCAGCGCCACGCGGCTCATGACGATCGCCGTGCCGTCCACCGCCATGAGAAGGCCGGCCACGGAAGCGATGAGGGTGGAGTGGAACATACGGTGGGCGATCACGTACACCAGGGCGACGGCGAGGATGCCGAGGACCGCGGTGCTGATGCGCCAACCGACGCTGTTCTGTGCCCCGAAGACCGCCAGGCCCACCGAGATGAGCCACTTGCCGAACGGGGGGTGGGCCACGAACTCCGGGTTGCCGGCCGCGTAGCCGTTCACGCTGCCCGCGTTGAACTGCACGTCCGCGTTCTGCGGCCAGCTGGCCTCATAGCCGAGGTGCATCAAGGTCCACGAGTCTTTGACGTAATAGGTCTCGTCGAAGACGAGACTGTGCGGCTCTCCCAGGCGCCAAAGCCGCGTGAAGGCGGCGAGCGCGAGGATCAGGATCGGCGCTGCGCGATCCCACCAAGGCCGCCACCTGGACGACGAGAACCGCAGCCACCAGCGGTCGAGGCGGGTCCATTCCGACGGTGGCCGGCGCACCCGCGGCCGGCCCCG
>DASTNL010000228.1:0-6152 GCA_035720905.1 Microbacteriaceae bacterium | reverse complement strand
CATCGTCGTCGCCGGTCTCCTCGATCGCGGCGGCGCCGTACAGGTGGATGGACTCGCTCGGCACCTCCATCAGCGCGATCACGGTGGCGTTGTACTTCTGCTGGACGTCGAGCATGTGCAGCAGGAGGTCGTCGCGCGAGTCGATGATGTCGTCACCGAGCAGCACCGCGAACGGCTCGCGGCCGACGTGCATCTTGGCCCGGAGCACGGCGTGGCCGAGACCCTTCGGGTCGCCCTGGCGGACGTAGTGGAGGTCGGCGAGGGCGGTCGAGTAGTGGACCTTCTCGAGCCGGTCGGTGTCGCCCTTCTTCTCGAGCATGTCCTCCAGCTCGGCGTTGCGGTCGAAGTGGTTCTCGAGCGCGTTCTTGTTGCGCCCGGTCACCATCAGGACGTCGTGCAGCCCGGCGGCGACGGCCTCCTCGACCACGTACTGGATGGCCGGCTTGTCGACGACCGGCAGCATCTCTTTCGGCATCGCCTTCGTGGCGGGCAGGAACCGGGTGCCGAGTCCGGCGGCGGGGATGACGGCCTTGGTTACCTCGTGTGCCATGCGGCTAACCCTATCCGTATAGCGTCACGGGCCGGATAGCCTTTCGGGCATGACTGTGGATACGGCCGAAGAGAAGCTCGCTCTGCGCTCCCGCATCCGCGCCGGCCGTCGGGCGATGCCTCAGGAGGAGCGGCAACGGGCGGCGACGGCGCTCGGCGAGCGTCTGCGCCTCCTCACGCTGGCGGCCGACGCCACCTGTGTCTCCGCCTACCTCTCCTCCCCCTCCGAACCCGGTACCCGGGATTTCCTCGCCTGGGCTCGCGCGGCGGGCGTGCAGGTGCTGCTGCCGCTCTCCCGGCCAGACGGCCTGCTCGACTGGGCGTACGACGCCGACCCCGACGCGGGCGGCGGCGAGAGGATGACGACGCTCGGGGTGCCGGAGAGCACCGGAACCCCACTCGGCCCGGCGGCGATCGAGCGTGCCCGCCTGATCTTCGCCCCCGCCGCGGCGGTGGGTTCAGACGGCACCAGACTCGGCTGGGGCAAGGGCTACTTCGACAGAATGCTCACCGGCATGAGAAAATGTCCCCAGGTGTATGCCGTCGTGTTCGACGGCGAGCTTCTGGCGCGAGTCCCTCGGGAGCTGCACGATCGTGCGGTTGACGGGGTGGTCACGCCGAGCAAAACCGTGCGTTTCGACCGACCCGGTCTTCATAGACCCCGTCCCCGGGCACACGAGAGGCGGATGCCGCCACCCGGCGATCCGCACGCGTCCTGACCTTCTGGAGACAGCAGTGCCCACATATTCCTACAAATGCACCGAATGCGGTGCAGCCTTCGACATTCATCAAGAGTTCACCGACGATGCGCTCACCGTCTGCCCCACCTGCGGCGGCCGCCTTCGCAAGGTTTTCAGCAGCATCGGCGTCACCTTCAACGGCCCCGGCTTCTACAGCACCGATTCCCGTTCGGCCTCGACCAGCCACGACGAGCCGCACACCGCACCCGCCAAGGCTGAGGGTGCCTCCCCCACGGCCGGCACGGCCGAGAAGAAACCGGCCGGCACGGGCAAGAAAACAGAGGGTGCCGCGACGAAGAAGAAGGCAGCGAGCCCCGCTCCAGTATCCTGAAAAACCAAACGAGCATCGCGGCCGTGTGTCATTGGCCGGCCGGCCCGCGTTCACTGACATGAGGGGGATATCGTGATCAAGGGGTTCAAGGAGTTCATTCTCCGCGGCAACGTGCTCGATCTGGCGATCGCCGTCGTCATCGGCGCGGCGTTCGGCGCGGTCGTCACGTCTCTCGTCGACAAGGTCTTCAACCCGCTCATCGGCGCGCTCTTCAACGCCGAAGGTCTCGCGACCTCGTTCCCCATAACGATCCCGACGTCGTCGGGCGGGCACGCGACGATCTACTTCGGCGCGGTCATCGCCGCACTCATCAACTTCCTCCTCGTCGCCTTGCTCGTCTACTTCGTCTTCGTGCTGCCGATGAACACCTACTCCAAGCGGCAGAAGGCCCGCCGCCAGGCCGGCGAGCCGGAACCGGAAGATACGCCGGTGACGGAGTTGGAGATGTTGACGCAGATCCGCGACCTTCTGGCCGACGTCGCGGTACCGGGCGCCTCCCGGCACACGGCGTCGAAGCACACCGCCGAGGAGCCGGGCAGCGACCCGGAGTGAGCGTGGAGCGCGTGCCGCCGCTCTGCCCGTTCTCTCACGAGACGAGGCGAGGGTTCAGCACCCCTAGCGCTTGCCCCAGTGCGGAGGCACGTTCTCTCTAAGACTGCGGTCGTTGCTGTCCTCGCCGTCGCCCCAGGCCCGATCCGTGTCGAACGCGGCACGTTCCGCCCGGCCGAGACTCGGCCGCGGGTCAGACCCTGCAGCTCCCGGCCGGCTGGCCCTCCGATGCCGACGGCGAGACCCCGACCCCCCATTCCGCAAGGGGCTCGGCTTCTCGTGCTTGTCGCCTTCGTCGCTCATTCGGCCGCGCCGATCAGCCTGGCGATGCGCAGGGCGACCGCCTCCGGGTCGCTGAACAACTCGAAGTCGTGCACCCGCAGGTAGTGCCAGCCGAGGCGACGCAACACGTCGGGCCGCACTCGGAGGGACTGCCGCAGGCTGTGCGTCGCGACGGTCTCGTCTGTCTCGACGACGACCGCCTTGCGGCCGAACGACGCCACGAGCTCCAACTTGCCGCGATAGCCGACGCGCACGTTCAGGCGTCGGCGCCGAAGCCTGCGGGCGAGATCGGCGATCATCGTGTTCGCATCGTCCGGCTCGTCGCCGCGCCGTTCGATCGCCTGAACCTCTTCGAGCAGGCGTGCGAGCGACGCGACGCCGTGCAGCTCTCGAGACTGGTCGATGTCTTCCGGGCGAAAACAAGACACGATGTTCATCGCGCGGCGCGCCCTGGTCATGCCGATGCCGAGGAGGCGTTCACCGCCCGGCCGGCCGAGCGGGCCGAAGCTGGAAAGCAGCCGGCCGTGCGGCGTGCGACCGTAACCGATGGAGAAGATGACGCGGTCACGGCTTTGCGCCATGGCCTGCTCCAGCGTGACGACGGTGAACGGTTCGGAGCGTTCCGCGAGGATGAAGTCGGCGAGCTCCTCGTAACGCACGAACGCGGCCAACACGGCCTGCTGCACGCGCACCGCGTGGCGAGCACTCGCCGTGATGACCATGAGTGATTCCCGAGGATGATGCGCCGCATGGTCGAGAACCATGCTCACCGTCGCCTCCACCTCGGCGTCGGTGCTCTCCACGGCGCCGCTGACCTCGTCGGGCATGCCGTGACCGCCAGCCACGTAATGCACGGTGAGGCTGCCGTGGCCGAGGAAGGTGCCTGCCCAGGGCAGGCAGTCGATGCGGTCGCCGTAGAAGGTGCGGTTGACGAGGTCTGCGAGGTCTTCGCCGCCCGCCCGGTAGCTGCGCACCAACGTCGCCGTGGGCAAAAGGTCGGCCAGCTCGTCGAACGCCGAGGCGGGCGCCGCCTCGTCGCTCAACGCCGGCTCGGCCGCGCTCTCGCCGAGCGCGATCGTGAAGGGTGACGGTGTCTGGATGACGGGGTCGCCGAACGCGACGACCTGGTCGCTTCGCCGCAAGACGCCCGCCACCTCGGCGACAGTGACGGCGCCAGCGTCGACGATGAGCACAGTGTCGAAGCGCGCCGCGGCCCCGAGCTGGGCCGCCTCGTAAGGAGAGGCGAGCCAGACCGGGGCGAGCTGCCGACCAAGATGAGGCGCTGCGGCCCCCAGCGCCTCCGCGCTCACCGGGCCGGGACCGCTCAAGAGCCGGCGCAACGCGGACGCCTCATCGGTGTAGTCGCGCAGGCCTATCCGCCAACGCTGGGCGAGTTGCCAGGCAAGCTTGCCGCCCGATTCCTCGGCGTGGGCCTGATCGACGAGCCGATAGTCGGCCTCGAGACGGTCGAGCACCGCGGTATTCGCGTCGAGCAGAGCAGTGTCGCCGTCGACCAGAATCTCGAACGCCGACTGCCACCACGCCAACTCCAGCTCGGCGGCGACCTGCCCCTCCTCGACGTGCCGGGCGGCCAAGTCGTCGAGCAACGGGCCGAGCCGCAGGCTGCCGAGCTCGGCCAGAAGCGCGGTGCGTTCTTGCAGGTTCGCAAGCACCTGAGAGTCGGCGGCCAACTCGCCCACCAACCGCCGCAACGCGTCGATCGGCAACAGCAGCAGGGAGCGGGGCGTCTCGGTACGCCCGAGCGGGCGATCCAACGCGGCGAGATCTTCTGCCACCCGCTGATAGGCGACATAGAGGTCGGTGACGCCGGCCGGCACCCGGGGTGTCGCCCCCACCGTCGCGTAACGCTGCCACAAGGTGCGCTCCCGCTGCACGGCTTGCAGGCTCTCGTTCAGGTCGGCGACGTGCACGCCGGGCCGCAGGTACTCCTCGGCAAGGCGACGCATGCGCCGGCGATGAGAACGCGGCAGGGTCGAGCTGATGCGCCGGTTCGAGGTGGCGGTGATCATGTCGGTCAGCGGCCGGTCGAAGATGGCCGGCTCGAAATGGTCGAGGCTCTCACGAACGTCGAGCAACAGGCGCAGGTAGACGCCCAGTTCTTGCATCGTCAGGAAGGGCCGCATGCCGGTGGGGCCCACGACGTCGGCCGCACGTTCCAGAAGCTGGCGCATTTCGAACGTGTGCAGGCGCTTCGCCATGTCGTGCGACGAGGTCGCCTCGGCGACGGAGGAGAACGACGCGGCGAACCAGGGCGAGTCCTCCGGCCCGTACCGGAACTGGCCGAGCTCGGCAGCCTTGGCCAGCGTGCGTGCCGCCTCGTCGCGGCCGGTCACGAGCGCCGCCACCGAGGCCCGTTCGAGGCGAGCCGTCGTGGCGGGCGGATTCGCCTGCTGGGCAAGCCCCGCCAGGCGTTGCAGCGCGTCTAAGACACTCACCCGCAACTGCGGGTCGGTACGGGTCAACGCGTGCCGATAGTCGAGAAGAACCTTGCGCAGCCGAACGAGCGCCTCGTCGACCTCTCTCAGCTGTGGCTGCACAGCCTTCTCGTTGCGGCCGATGCCCCGAATGAGGTCGCGGCGCAAGCTCTCCGGCCCCACCGCCATGCCGGTCAGGCCGAGCCTCTGCAACGCCCGAGACACGTCATCGAGGCTGGAGCGCCGGGGGCTGACGACGGCGACCGTCTTGTTTTGCGTCACCAACGTGCCGATCGTGTTGACCACGGTCTGCGTCGTGCCGGTGCCGGGCAGCATGCGCACGGCGAGGCTGTTGCCGGCCGCGACCTGGGCGATCACGTCGTCTTGCTCGTCGTCGGCGTCGAGCAAGAGCGCATCGGTCTCGGGCGGGCGCTCGTCTTCCGGCACGCTGGCCACCGGCGAGAAAGACGCCTTGACGTCGCGCCGGGCCGTCTGGTTGCCGGCCAACGCGTCGAGCAGGCGGGTGTCAAGTCGGGCGGCGTCGCGCAGCATCGCAGGGCCGACATCGGCGAAGGTAGAGACGACGAGCCTCGGATGCACGGTGAACCAGGGCAGGTGGGCCGTCACCCCACGTAGCCTGTCGATCACCGGCTGGGGCTTGAACACGCCGCTCGCCGTGGAGAGCGCGACGAGCTCCTCCGCGTCGAGCACGATGTGGAAGAGCTTCTGCAATGCGGTGACGAGCTCGGGGTTCACGAACGTCGTGCCGCGCAGCTTCAACTCGAAGTCGCGGCCGTGGTGCCGGATGGCGAGGGGGCGCAGCAGCACCGGCGCGCAGTAGTTCTCGCCGCCGTACTGCCACTTCGCGAGCCCGATCGCGAGGTGTACGGCGTTGATGCCGCGCATCGAGCGCAGCTCGACGTCTTTCGTCGCGACCCGGCTCGCGCCGCGCCTCGCCTTATGCAACGCGATCTCGTCGCGGATGAGGCTCGAGAGCAGCGTCTTCTCGCCCATGATGAGCGAGGGCAGGCCCCCCGGGTGGGTCGTGCTCAACTCGATACCGGTTGACGGTTCGTCGTCGAAATGCAACAGCGGCGAGGTGCCGCCCAGCTGCGCCAGCTGGGCTCGCCAACGTTCACGTTCCGGTTCGGCCGCGTTGACCGGCACGACGGCCGGGTCGGGCAGACTCACGTTCTGCGGATGTGTGCGTGCGAGCGCGGCGACGGAGCCGGCCTGGCCGCCCTGACCGACGGTGTCCGCCATGAG
>DASTNL010000227.1:0-2737 GCA_035720905.1 Microbacteriaceae bacterium | reverse complement strand
CCGATGCTCGCCTTGCTGCGGCCCGAAGCGGCAAGCGTGCGGGTGACGACCACGCCGGCCTCGCCGGCGCCCGCGCCATCCGCCGCGGCGTCGTCGACGATACCGCCCGCCTCCCGCACCCGGCAGGCGACGTAACCGTCGCCCGGCACGAGCCAACGGCCTTCCACACTGACGCCGGAGCCCGGGCGCACAAGGCCCGAGTCGGCGCGTTGGCCGAGAAGCAGCCCGAGTGCGGAGACGACCATCGTCTTGCCGGCGCCGGTCTCGCCGGTCAGCGCGGTGAACCCCGCCGCCAGCGGCAAGGTGGCGTCGTCAATGACGCCGAGACCATGGATGCCGATCTCCTCGATCATGGCTGCCTCTCTCCTCGGGGTGGGCCGGCCGGCGGGTCAGTCGGCGCCGGCGGGGCCGCGCCAACCGGTGACGGGCAGGCTGAACTTGCGCACGAGCCGGTCGGTGAATTCACCGTGATGCAGTCGGGCGAGGCAGACCGCCGTGGGGGAGCGCCGGACGACGACGCGGGCGCCGGGCGGCAGGTCGAAAGTACGCCGCCCGTCACACCAGAGCACGCCGGCGCCGCCGCCGCGTTCCAGTATCTCGACGGCGAGCGCCGCCCCGGCGTCGACGACCAAGGGCTTGGCGAAGAGGGCGTGGGCGCTGAGCGGCACGAGAAGGAGCGCCTCCAGCGTGGGCCAGACGATCGGTCCTCCGCCGGAGAAGGCGTACGCGGTCGAGCCGGTCGGCGTGGAGAGCACGACCCCGTCACAGCCGAAACTGGAAAGCGGCCGGCGATTCACCTCGATCACGACCTCGAGCATCCGTTCCCGACTGGCCTTCTCGATCGCGGCCTCGTTGAGCGCCCAACTCTGGTAGACGACATCGTCGCCGACCATGACCCGCACGGAGAGGGTCATCCGCTCTTCGACCTCGTAGTCGCGGGCGAGGCCGCGCCGCACCGCCTCGTCCAGGTCGTCACGCTCGCTCTCCGCGAGAAAGCCGACGTGGCCGAGGTTCACGCCGAGAAGCGGCGCCCGGTACCCGCGCACCATTTCGGCGGCCCGCAGAATGGTCCCGTCACCCCCCAAGACGATCACAAGCTCGAGAAGCTCCGCGTGCACCGCGTCACCCAGCTCGGCCAGCGGGCCGAGACCCGGGTCAAGCCGGCGCAGGGCCGCCAAGCCGTCCGAGGTGAGCACGGGAGTGGCACCGGCGCCCAGCAACTGCCGGCACACGTGCGCGCCCGCCCGCACGGAGTCCTCCCGGCCGACGTGCAGCACGACGAGGATGTACCGCGTGCCTGGCCTCGTCATCGTCCTCCCACCATGTCTCGGATCCGCCCCTCCCATTCTGTCGGATCGGCCCGGCATCGCCTGGTGGCGTGCACAAGATACTCCCGGTTGCCTTTCTCGCCGGTGATCGGCGACGGGATGATGCCGGCGACACCCAAACCCGCGCGGAAAAGCGCGGCGACGACCCCGTTGACGGCACCTTCGCGCAGCCGTGCGCTGCGCACGACACCGGCCGGCACCCCTCGGCGCCCCACCTCGAACTGCGGCTTCACGAGAAGCACGAAGTCGGCCTCACGGGCCGCGGTGGCGACGAGTGCCGGAATCACCTGGGTGAGGGAGATGAAGGAGAGGTCGGCGACGACGAGGTCGGGGCGTCTCGCGCCGCCGGTGAGGCGCCCGTATGCCTCGGCGTCGATGCTGCGCACGTTCACGCCGTCGTAGGCGCGCAGCCTCGGGTGGTCCACGAGCTCCGGCGCGAGTTGGCCGTGCCCGACGTCGACGGCCACGACCGAGGCGCCGCGTTCCAGAAGCACCTGGCTGAACCCTCCGGTCGAGGCCCCGGCGTCGAGCGCCTGGCGGCCGGCGACCGCCAGTCCGAACGCATCGAGCGCGGCCACCAGCTTCACGGCGCCGCGACCGACGTAGTGGTCCCGGCGCACGACGATGCGGGCGGACGGTACAACGGGGAAGGCCGGCCGCGTGACGGTCTCGCCCTCGACGGTGACGTTCCCCAGGGCGATGAGCCGGGCGGCGTGCGTGCGGGAGCGGGCAAGGCCGCGGCTTGCCACGGCGACGTCGAGCCGGCGCTTGCGGCCCGCCTCGCCGCCGTCGGGCGGGCCGGTCATGCCCGACCCGTGCCCCCCGGCCTCTCGCCGACCGTCTCGGGCCGGGCGTCGTCGTCGGCGACGTCGAGCGCGTCTTGAAGGAGGAGGCGGATCCGGTCGAACTGAGCGGCACGCGCCGCAAGCGGCAACGCGTCGATTCCTCGCAGCCGGGCATCGAAGAGGTCACGGTCGAGTACGTCGGCAACGGTGTCGTCGCCGTGCCGCCGCCCCTCGCCGTCGCTCATATTCCCACGCTACAGGGCCGTACGTCAGAGCACCCGAGGGCATGCGCCCTGCCCGGCGGCGCCGCCGCCAAGCACCCCGGGCGCGACGGGCGCCTCACGGGAGGCCAGGCAGGCGCAGGGCCCGCTCGGGAATGTTGAGCGCATAGACGGCGCGGCCCGACGACCAGACGGCATGGACGGCGGCGCGCAACCGGTCGAGGCCGGTGCCACGGTCGTCGACGATGAGCTCTGCGCCGTCGACCCGGGCCGCGGCATCGGCGCAGCGGGCGCTGCCGCGTCGGGTCTTCGTCTCCGGGTAGGGCTCGAAGAGGCCGCGCAGATCGCCGAGGATGTAGTCGGGTCGCGCCTCGGGCGGGGCCGAGAAAAGCTGTTTCGCCCC